>NZ_JAFEJR010000022.1:0-45298 GCF_018555335.1 Bifidobacterium sp. SO1
CGTGGACGAGATCAACAACCGTCCCATGCGGGTACTCGGCTACCGCACGCCGGCCGAGGCATTCACCGACGAACTGCTAGAATTAGCCGACAAACAAGGGCGTTGCACTTCTAAATAGACAACGGGCGCTCATCGCGTGCCTCCGCCGTGCTGTATGGTGTGGTTCATGGCTTGGCTTCTTTCGTTTCTTGCCGGCATGTGGAACGTCGTCGCCGGGATCGGCGTGGTCGCGGGCATCCTCGCATTCGGATTCCAAGTGCAGTCGTGGATCGTGGACCGGCGGCGTATGTCCTCGGGACGGCTTGACCTCGTGTTCGCGCCGGGAGGCATGATCGAACATGACGGCGAACGCAAACCGTTCGCGGTCCTGCGGGTTATGAACGTCGGTGCAAGCCCGATCCGCATTCTCCGGATCGGGATCTCCGGTTTCACGGTTCCCGCGGAGCAGTCGAACGACCCGTTCGGCGGGAACGAACTATTGTCGCCCGGCGACGTATACCGCGTCGGCTGCATGGATTGCGGGCCGGACGCGTGCATGTACGTCGAATACGTCGACCACGCCGACCGACGGTTCATGTTCGTCCAGTACATCGAGGTCACCTCCTCCGCATATGCGTTCACCGGGGTTAGCTGGCGAAAAATACGGAAAGCGTACAAGCCGTTGACAGTGCGCCCAGGATCCGCGGAAGACGTTCCCCTGGGTCCTGCTCATCCGGGAATGCTGCGAATACGATTAGGAAGACGGCGTTCGAGAGAATGGCTGCGAGTCGTAGAGGAGGCGTTGGCCCGAGCGTCAACGCGAGGATGTTTAGACATGTCCCCGCGCCTGCCGCAAGGAGTCCGATCCAATCGGTCTCGCTAGTCATCGTGTGCTTCTGTCAGCGAGCGCCGGAGACATAGACTTGACCGAAGACTCAGTCCTCGCGATGATCTTGGAAAGCGGCATTTTGACTACGTGGGCGATTCTGGTCAACTCGTCGAAGCTGAATACGCCGCCATTGATCTTGCGGTTGAGGGAATTGCGGGGGATGCCGCAGTATGTGCCGATATCATCCTGAGTCATTCCCATCTCGGACAGAATCTCTTTCAACGCGGCACCAAACTGTGCGGATGTGGGCTCAATGTGTCCCGTATGGCACATATTGCGTCCGAGGCGCGCGAGAAGCAACTTCGGATTGTCCCATTTGGGACATATCGTGTGTTGTTTGGTTGTAATATGTCCCATATGGCAACTGGAAAGAAAAAGCCGACGGTTGAATCGAAGGCACTCTCGATTGCGATTCGCCGTGCGATGGCTACACGAGAAATGAAGACACCGGGCTTGGCCGAAGCGTCATCCATCCCGTATGGCACCATGCGCAAAATTCTTGAATTGAATACGGTTGCCGACTACGAACAGCTGAGACGTATTGCCATCGCTCTGAATATTCCTTTGAGTGAGATCGTCGCAGATGCAGAACGTCTTGCGGGAGATCCGGAGATTCGCGAAGATTATGACCGTTCTGATCCTGTTTCGTCTGTCCGGGACGACACCGACAACGAGCGCCCGCCGGAATCCGATGAGGAGGTTGCGAGGCGTGCGTTGTCGATCATCATGTACTTGGCCGCGAAGCACGATGACACCGAGGCCGAGCAGGAGGCGTACGAGGACTGCCCTAATGTTCCCAAGGAACAATAGGGCATGTTTCATCCCCGTCGAAAGCATCTCTAATGTTCCAAAACGGCGATTCGGAACATTAGCCATATGATCTCATCGCCGTGAACCCGTCCTAATGCGCCTAAGGAACAATACGATGGACTACAAAGGCATACGGCAGACGATCCACATGAGCCGGTCGAGCGAACCGGCGGAGACGGTCGCCGATAGGGAATACGAGCAGCGGCTCCACGGGTGGAGCACGTTCCGCTCCGGCATCACCCTGCGCGGGCATGAACTGTTCGTCGTCAACTTCCGCGAGCTCGCCACCGTCATGGACGGCATCCGCGAACGGGAGACGCGGGTCGCGGCATTATGGGACGCGCTGCCGCCGATCGCCAGACGCGCGTACCTGTACGATCTCATCGGCGAGGAGATGCAAAGCACCAACAGCATCGAAGGCGTGCGATCCACCCGACAGGAGATCAGCCTCGCATTGGAAGCCGCCACGGAACGCGGAGGACACGCGCGGTTCAGCGAGTTCGCCCGCCTGTTCCTCGCGCTCAGCGACGACGACCCCGCACGCTACGCGCTGCCGGAAACGCTCGAGGACATCCGTGGCATCTACGACAAGGTCGTCGCCGGGGAACTCGACGACAACGACAAACCGGACGGCGACCTGTTCCGCAACGGCCCCGTGTACATCGACGAGCCGGCCACCGGGCGACGCATTCACACCGGCATCACACCGGAATCCGAGATCAAGGTCGCGCTCACGCAATGGCTCGCGCTCACCCGCAGCCGGGACGTGCCGCCATTGATCCGTGCCGCCATGTGTCATTTCGCGTTCGAGTACATCCATCCGTTCTACGATGGCAACGGTCGTACCGGACGGTTCCTGTTCGCCCTCCAGCTTCGACAGCATCTGAGCGTGCCGACATCCATCAGTCTCAGCCCGGTCATCTCCGACGGCAAGAACCGGTACTACAAGGCGTTCGAGGACGCGCAGCACCCGTTGAACCGTCTCGACGCCAGCCTGTTCTCATATCGGATGATGCAGTTCGTCACGGATGCGCAGAACCGTATCATCGACGACCTGAACGAGAAGCGCGCGCGTCTCGCCCTGGCGTTCGCCCGTCTGGAATCGATGCGCGAGGACAAGGGCTGGGATGATGCGACGGCGAACGCGATCGCCATACTCGTGCAGGAGGAACTGTTCGGCGTGCCTCCCCACACGGTCACGAGGACGCAGCTCATGGAAGGACTCTCTCTCGGCCGCAAGAAGGTCGCCCAGATCCTCGATCTGCTGGAAGCCGACGGTGTCATGGCCCACGAGGGCATCCGCCCCGCCCGCTACTTTCTTAATCCGGACACCAAGGACGGACTGCTGCGCGGCGGCGATCATCCGGAGGCGCCGCGGTGATCGACATCAATACGGCGGCCGAACGCATGTGCCGTGTAATCATCATCGACGTCCTGTCCGCCGGCTGACAGGACGTGTACGACGCCGGACAGAACGTCATACTCATGGCCGACAACCTGACACCGATTCAATGCGCGTGCGTCCTCGCCCACGAAATGAGCCGTGCCCGGCACGGCGACAAAGGATACAAATGCGACACATGGACCGAACGGCGCGCCGACATCGAGGCCGCCCGCATGCTCATCGTCCCCGACGAGTACGCGGGCGGCCGAACAAGTCTGCGACAACGAGGTCTGGCTCGCCCATGAACTCGAGGTCATGGGCGAGCCATCCGCGCATACCGTGAATGGCTCCACGACAAGGGCCTATAGGATTTTTGCCGCACGAACGGCGTGCGGCCGGAAAAGAGAAGAGACAACATGAAGAAAACGAAGGCATGGCATGGGTTTCAGATTTCGTAAAAGCATATCGATCGGCAAAAGCGTGCGCGTCAATCTCGGCAAGAAAGGCGTGACCAGCGTAACGTTCGGCAAGCGGGGGACGCCTCACGTCACCGTCGGAAAGAACGGCACCCGAGCGGGCGCGTCCATCCCCGGTACGGGGATCAGCTACGAGACAAGACTCGACAATACAAGGAAAGCCAACAAGCCGGCAGAGAATCCGGCCAGACAAAGGAGAACCGCCATGAGCAACGAAGACTCCGACATTGCATCCGAGCCGTCGACGCGGATCATCGACACCACGGTCTCGCCACAGGCCACGTTGCCAGCGCCAACGGGACTGCCGGTCACGATGCCCCCTCCCGGCGACGGAGACGACGGGAAAGGCGGCAAGGGGTCCGATCCCCGCAACGTCAAAAAGAAAAACGGATGGAGGAAGATCCTCCGAATCATCGCATGGGTGGTCGCGTTCCTGTTCACGTTCCTTCTCGGCATAGGAGCGGGAGGAGCATCGACGGCGAATACGGCCGGCGATCCGACAACCACCACCCAATACAAGGATCTCCAACAGCAGCTCGTCAACCAGCAGGAGAAGGCTGACGACGTCCAACGCCAGCTTGAAGACCTCAACAAGAAAGTCGGGGACCTTGACGCACTCCAGAAGCGCCTCGACAAGCAGAAAACCAAGCAGGAGCAGACCAAACAGGAACTCGACAAGCAGAAAACCGAACAGGAGCAAACCCAAAAACAGCTCGACGAGCAGAAGGCGAAGCAGGAGCAGACCCAGCAGCAGCTCGACGAAAAACAGCAGGAGCAGGATCAGAAGCAATCCGAACTCGACGAGAGGGAAAAGAACATAGCCCAGCGCGAGGCCGAAAAGAGACAAAAGGAGCAGGAAACCATACAGGCCGCCCAGCAGCAAGCGCAGGAGGAACAGGCCAAAGCGCAGGAACAGGCCCAAGCCGAGCAGCAGACCACTGTCGCGCCTCAACCGACCCAGCAGGAGACAACGCCGGCTCAGCCTGACGGCAGCGGAGTGCTGGTAGCCGTCTGCAAGGACGGCACGCAGTCCACATCCTCGCCCGGCGCACGCGACTACAGGGGTATGTGCTCCCATCACGGTGGCATCGCCCAGAAACTGGGCCGACAGTAAAGAAGAAAGATCGGTAACAGACAAAAATCCCCTTCCGCACGCCAATGCGGAAGGGGAACAAACGCCGGAAGGATGCGCCAACATCCGAACCCGGCAACCAAAGCAAACCCGAGAGAAAGAAGAAAGGAGGCCTCTTCGCCTCACCATCATACCGCGCACGCGGCGATGGCAAGGACGAAGCATGCCCGTTATGTGGTTATTCGTCTTCTATTTGGATAGGAGCGTACAGGTACAGGCGATCCGTTGCCATTGGCGTGAACGTCTTCGACCGGATGTGGTACTCCGGATCGTCCCCGTCTGACCCTCGTCCTCGAACCCAAGGTCGGAGAACAGGCGGATGCTGGCGGTATTCCGCGGATCGATCTGCGTCAGCACATACGGTTCGCGGTTGTTGCGAGCGGCATCGTTGGCCATCCATCGCAGCACGCAGTCCAGCAGGACCGCGCCGAGATGACGGCCACGTTCGCTCAGCGCGGTGGCGATGAACGAGATGGCGTAGTCGCTGGCCTGCGGGGATGCAGGGTCATAACCGAATTCGCAAAACCCGAGGATGGGGGCGGGCGTGCCGCGCATGATGGTCCGCGACCTGTGGCATACGGCCGCGAGCCTCATGGTCCGGGCGGTGCGAACGTGAAGGTAGTGCAGCACCGGCTCGGCCACGCGTCGGCCGCGATGACCCTGGATGTGTACGCCGACTTGTTCGCGGACGATCTGGATGACCTGTCCCGTCGCATGGGCGATCTGCTCGTCAGGGAGAATGTGGGCAAACGAGATGTCGGAAGCCGCGTAATCCAAGCGGCAGTAGTGGTTTCGGGCGCAAACGCCGCGGGTTCGAGTCCCGCTGGTCCGACCAGAAAGCCCGGAATTATTGGAATTCCGGGCTTTCTCATGTTTTGCGATATATCGTATTGCAGGGAACCGTCACTATGTCACTTGGCGAACGGCGCGGAGGCGTCGTCGAGTGCGGCTATCTCGTCGGCCGTCAGGTCGAGCGTCACCGAGCCGATAAGCGCCGGCAGCTGTTCGGGCGTACGGGCGGACGCGATCGGGCCAGCGACCTGCGGACGGTGCCGCAGCCATGCGAGCGCGACCGTCGCGATCGTCGTGTCATGCGCCTTCGCCACCGCGTCAAGCGCGTCGATCAGCGCGAACCCGTCGGCGGTCAGATAGTCGGCGACCATGCTCTGACGCGCCTTGCCTTCCGCGTCGGCGGCGGAACGGTACTTGCCGGTCAGGAATCCGGCGGCCAGCGAGAAGTACGGAAACACGGCGAGGTTCTCTCGTGCGGCCACCGGCGCGAGCGTGCGCTCGTAGTTGCCGCGGGCCACGAGATTGTAATGCGGTTCCAACGCGACCGGCAGCGCATAGCCGTGCTCGCGGGCGATACGGAACCATTCCTCGATACGGTCGGCCGTGTAGTTGGAAAGCCCGATCGCGCGGATCTTGCCGGCCTTGACCAGTTCGTCGAACGCGGCCGCGGTCTCCTCGAGCGGCGTGTTCTTGTCGTCGAAGTGCGCATAGTACAGGTCGATCACGTCGGTGCCGAGACGTAGCAGCGACTCGTTCGCCGCAGCGATCACGTTGTCGTGCGACAGGCCCTTGTACTGCGGGTGCTCGCTCACCTTCGTGGCGACGACCACCTTGTCGCGGTTGCCGTGCACGGCCAGCCAACGGCCGAGGATGATCTCGGATTCGCCGCCCGCATTGCCTGGCGCCCACGCCGAATACACGTCGGCGGTGTCGATGAAGTTGCCGCCGGCCTCGACGTATTCGTCGAGCACCGTGCGGCTGGTCGCCTCGTCGCTCGTCCAACCGAACGTGTTGCCGCCCAACACGAGCGGGAACACCTCCAAATCGCTGTTGCCCACCTTCACGCGCTGATCGGTCATGTTGCCGTCCTTTCCCGCGTCCCACACGTATGGAATCATTGCGAGCGCCGCGAATCGGCCGTCCATCTCGTATCGGCGGTGGACATTGGTTTCGCAAAACGCATCCCCATCATTCTCCCGCGATCCGGCCTCCATATGCGAGGTCGTTCCGCTGCCGGCTGAGAACAACGATGGCGAAACCCCGGCTATCGTTGACGTAAGGAATTTCGGTATGAGACGAGACAGGGGGAGTGCGACATGTCGTTGACGAGCGAGCAGCGTGCGGCGACCATCCGCGAGTTTCGCGAGAACATGGCATTGCTGGGACTGGCAGCAGAGCGGATCGGCGCGGATTTCGGAGTGTCCGGCGCAACTGTCGAACGCATCGTCGAACTGAGGTCCGGCGTGCTGGAATACCCGTGGATCGTGCGCCGGTATTTGTTGGATAAGGCCGCCGCCGCTGGTGTGGAGCCGGTGCCGTTCAGTGCGCTGCGCGGTGACCCGCACGACTACTGGTTCTTGGACGATCGGGTCATCGACGCGAACCGGCTCGACTGAATCGTGCTGATTCCCGCGACCAGACTGTTACGGCGGTGATTCGCCAAGTGATACGCTGACGCCATGTGCAGATGTTTTGCGGCCGATCTGGACTGGGACGCGATCGCGGCCCGGTTCGACGTGGATGAAGGCGACGTGAATCCCGCCGCGCTTCCGGCTCCGTCGTACAACCTCCAACCCAAGCGGACCGTCGGCATCGTGGCGGAAGGGAGGGACGGCAAGCGTCATCTGACCGGCGCGTACTGGTCGCTGATCCCGGCGTGGAGCCCGGTCAGGGAACCGGCGTATCCCACGTACAACGCACGCGTCGAGTCGGCGTGCGCCAAGCCCACGTTCGCCGATTCGGCCAAATCCATGCGCGCGGTCATCCCCGCATCCGGATACTACGAATTCCATGGTCGCCGGCCGTACTATTTCCACGCGCCGGACGACATGCCGCTGTTCCTGGCCGGACTGTTCTCGTGGTGGCGCGCTCCGCAAGACCCGTTTCCGTGGCTGCTGACCGCGACGATCCTCACCTGCCGGGCCGTGGACGGTCCGGCAACGGTGCACGACCGCATGCCGCTGCTCGTGCCGCATGACATGACCGACGCGTGGCTCGATCGCGCGGTTGCCGGTGCGTCATTGATGACGGACATGCAGAACGGCGGCACTGAGTTGTCACGTAAACTCGCCTTCCATGAGGTCGCCGCGTTCGGCCCGACGGACGATGGCCATGAACTGATTCGACCGTTGCCGCAGGTCGATGCGTCCAGCTTGTTTTGACATGGATGTCTGAGACCGGAGGAATTATCGATCACCGCTTGCCGAGGGTGACGTAGACGCCGAGACCGTCGCCGCCGAGGATCTGCCGGATCATGTCGCGTTCGTCATTGTTGGCGTAGGTGATACGCAGATAGCCGAGCCGTTCGTTTGACGCGGGACAGTCGGCCGCTACCGGTTCCACGCTCACGTCGCTGCCGACGTTGCGGATGCGTGCGATGATGTCGGCCTTGTCGTTGACCGCGGTCTTCACCTGTTCGTAGGGCGTGAGGCTGTTGCAGGGGACGCTGTTGGCGCGACGGAACGTGACTGTGCCGGTGACGGCCAGTGTCGTGGCAATGAGTACGCCCACGAGGAACGCGGACAAGACGGCGATGACGATGGTGCGGGGGCGGGATATGATGGTCATGATCGGCTCCTTGTGATTGGTGATGGTTGTGTTTGCGGCTGTGGTAGGTATGCGGCTATTCGTCGGGGTGGGAGTTGACGTGATAGACGTGGTCGCAGGCGTCGACGAGTACGGGATCGTGGGTGGCGAGGATGATGGACGCGCCTTGTGCGGCGCGTTCGCGCAGGAGCCGGATGATGTTGGCGCGGTTGCCGGCGTCGAGCGATGCGGTGGGTTCGTCGGCGAGGATGATGGACGCGTTCTTGTAGATGGCACGGGCGATGCCGAGACGTTGCTTTTCGCCGCCGCTCAAATGCGATGCGATTTCATCGCTCCGACCGGCCAATCCGGTCAGGCGTAGGGCGTTGCGGATGCGTCGCCGGTCGCCGCCGACCGCCAGTCCGATATGGTTGAGCCGCATGCTGACGTTGAAGCCGACGGTCTCCTCGTCCATGATGCCGTAGTCCTGCAGGATGAACGCGGCCTTGTCCCGCCAGAACCGTCGGCGTTGACGCTGGTTCCAGCCGGTCGTGTCGATGCCGTCGATGGCTAGCGTGCCGGCCGTCGGGGTCTGCAAGAGGCCGATGGTGTGCAGGAGCGTGGTCTTGCCGCAGTCGCTCGGTCCAGTCAGCGCGGTCATCGTGCCGGGCGTGATGTCGAGGTTGATGTCGCCGGTGATGACGTGTCCGTTGATGCCGGTTGAGAGATTCCGGCAGGTGATGATGATCATGGTGATGCTCCTTGAAGGTTTTTATAGGGTGCGGTCGTTGATCGCGCGGAACCGGCTGGCGATGGCCGTGCGATGGCAAATGGCGGAGAACAGTGCGGTGATGATCGCGGCGAGCAGTGTGATCGGAATGCCGGCCGACCGCTGTGTGGCGATCACGACGCAGACGATGCCGGCCGCGGCCAGTGCGAACAGGGTTTCCTTGAGGATCGTCGGTGCGGCGAGCCGGACGGGCGCGTATCCGGCCAGCAGCAGGGGATAATCGTGACCGGCGCGCAGGGTGGCGCGCACGTCGGCGCCGACGAGGGCGACCATCGCGAACGCGGCCAGCAACAGGATGATCGCGGCGGCCTGCATCCACGCGAAATACGCGGAGAACTGGGCTCGCAGGATCTGCGCTTCGGCGATGTACCGCACCGACACCGCCGTGCCCAATCCGGCATGTGCGACCTGCCGACGCGTGTCGTCGAGTCCGGTCAGGACGATGTTGCGCGAGGAGAGCGCGGGCGTGAGGAATCCGGAATCGGAGAACCCATCGAGATCAGGCACGACGATGAGCGTTGCGTGACGGGAGAACAGCATGTCGTCGGACCCGCCTTTGAGCAGCGGCACGGTCACGCCGTCCTCCACGTAATATCGCGACTCGGCACGCAATCGGTCGGCTTGCGTGCCGTTCTTGGCCCACGTGGCAAACTGGTCGACGATCTGTTGGGTCTGCTCGTCCAGCCGACCGGCATCCACTGGCGTGATGCCGGTCGTGGCGTCGGGGTCGATGCCGACCAGATCGAGCCAGGACCGGGTCACCAGACCGGTCACCGGCGTATCCACCATGGTTCTGCTCTCCGGCCCGTCCGTGAACGTGTACGATAATGCCGCCTTACCCTGCTGCTCCATCGCACGGACCAAAGCTGCGGCCCTCACATCCATATCACTCTGGCCGGGATCGAACGTGACGGATACGGACACCTGATCGCGCAGCCGCTGCCATACGGACTGCTCGCGCGCCGCGTCGGACGCCTCACGAAACGAAAGCATCGACGGGGCGATCACGGCCAGCGCGGCGACGAACACCACCGCTTTGACCAGCACGCTCGCCCGCAACAATCCCCGCGGCATGGGCCGCCGATCGGCGATCATGCGCGCGGACGGCCAACAAGCGGCCGACAACACCAACGTGAATGTCAACAGACAGGCGAAAACCATGGTCTCCACCACCAGCATCACACGCAGCAGATACGGCACGAACACCCTGCCACGCGACACGAGCACGCCCAGTGCGGCCACCACGTCCACGACCACGGCGACCGCCAGCATCGGCAGCATCAGACCGACCGCGTCATCATACTGAATCTTCCACGCCGGCACCCCGGCCAGCACGCGCAAAGCGCGTGATCGCGCCTTGAACGACAGCCAGAACAACACCAGCACGGCCGTCAACGCCACCGCGGCACCCACGGCGACGCGAAAACTCGACTGTTCCAACAGCATGTGCAGATCACCAGCCAGATCGTCGTCTCCGTATTCCAGCTGCACGCCCGTACTCGTCGCCCAATCGTCCAAAGCGTTGCGAGCAGAATCATCCCATCGTCCGCATACCAGATACTGGCCGCTCGCCGACGCACTGTCCAGGCGATCCGATCCGGCGACCTTGCCGTCGGGCAGACTGCCGAACCGACGGATCGACGCACCCGGTTCCAAACCCGGCAGCGCGGTACCGGCCCGCGGCACAAACACCTGCGCGTCGGTGCCATGCTCCATATCCGGCACGATCTTCACCAACTCCAAGCCGAGTGCGTCGTTCCGCTCGACCAACTGCCGCAACGCATCGGCATCATCCATCCCGTCGGGCAGCGTCACGGTGACCACGGCGGACGGATGCAACTCCTGCGGTAGGGAACGATCATGCAGATCGCACAGCACCCACGCCACGAACACGGCCAGCGCGCACATCAGCGCGGACGATACCATCAACAGTTTGCGATGCATGACGCCCCCCCTTTTTCGTACGAAACGATTTGAGCGACTTCCCGACGTTCTGATACGCCGTCGGGAATCGGCTTCACCGTACGTGCGACGAACCTCGGGTTCCAGCGATGTCCCCCGGTGAGGGACATCATGTGCGCACGCAATGCGGCGGCGGATAATGGGAGCATGCAGACGAAGAAAACCATTTCGCCGGTCGCGGTGGGCGTGACCGACAACGACGTGCTCACCCTCGGCGCATTGCGCTCGCTGCTGACCCGTATGAGCGGCATCAATGTGGCCTGGACGACCGGCGACGGCAATCATGCCATCGACCTGTGTCGCAATCCGCATACCCGACCGGACGTCTTACTGGTCGACATGTCGATGGAACCCCTACCCGGCATCGAAGTCTGCCAACGCATTCGCGCCGCCGGACTGACCATCGGACTGGTGTGCATCACGTCGTTCACGCTGCGTACCTACGCGGCACAGGCCGCTCGCGCCGGCGCACAGGCCATCGTGTCGAAAACTGACCTGCCCGGCATGTGCAACGCCATCCTGCAAGCTGCGCGCGGCAAGGCCAGTTCCTCGCCGGTCGACGGTGTCATCTTTCACGACACGGATACGTCCGACAGCGGAGCAGTCGCCGGCGAGACGGACAACGGCACGGCGACAGCGCAGGCCGGCGCAACGTTACCGGTCGCGTCGGTCGCCGATCCCGTGACGACCATGCCGTCGATGCGCGAACTGCAGATCATTCGCATGCTCGCCGACGGCATGGAAACCGAAGCCATCTCCCGATCGCTCTCACTGAGCCGCTACACCATCGCCACGTATCTCAAACGCGCCTGCGACAAACTCGGCGCACTCAACCGCGTCAATCTCATCGCCATCTGCGAGCGCAGGGGACTGCTATGAACGGCCGTACCGCACAGTCGAACGCTGCGGCCGACATCAATGTCAATGCCAATGATCCGCAGGATGACTGCACGACGGACGGCAGCGTCCGCAATACCGTCATGAATCGCCTCGCGACGATAATCATCGCAGCCTCGGCCGGGCTGACCATACCGTTCGCGGCGGCGGTGCTCGCAAACGGGGCCGTTACGATACCGTCGGCGATGATGATCGCCGTCGCCTGCGTGCTGTCGGTCGTCGCGTATTGTCATCCGCTGTTTGCGGGCTATGCCGTCACATTGGTGTGGGCGTGCGCGTGTCTGTCGCCGACGTTGGCCGGGGGAGTGTTGCTGATGACGATGCCGGTCGCGGTCGGCGGCATGCTGGCGACGCGTTGTAATACGCGGCACGGGGTCGTTGTCACAGGTGCACAACTATTGACGCTGACAGCAGGGACGATGATGGGCGTTGTGCGGGCCGCCGATGATCCCGCTGCGATGACGGCATTACTGCTGATTCCCGTCGCTCCGCTTGTGGGATTGCTCATGGCGTGGAAACAGCGGCTCGACCATGCGCGGGAAGCCGAACGGGAGCTGGAGCAGCGGCGTCGCGCCATGCTCGAGCAGGAGCGGCGTGCGGCGGCGGCCACGCGCATCCACGATCAGGTCACCAACCGGCTCGCCTATCTCATCCTGCGCATCGCCAACGATCAGGCCGAATGGGATGCCGATGCGCCGGACGCGGCGCGATTGCGCGCGGAACTGGCCGACCTGTCCGGCATCGCACAGGGTGTGCTCGACGAAACCCGCGACGTCATCGGCATTCTCGACGGCAGCCGACCGCCGGTCGTGGAGACCGCCACTGACGCCGATCCGGCCGGAGAAACCGCCATGCTGTGCGATCATCTCAACGCAGTCGCCGGGCGTCTCGAAGCGCTCGGCTTCACCGTGAACGCCGCGGTATCCGGTTCGCTGCCGCAACGCTACAGCGTCGACGCGGTCAGCGAACTGCACGATCTCATTGACGAAACCGGCAACAACATCGCCAAACACGCGCAGCCGCACACCGACTGCGCCATCCATGTCACGCTCGACGACCGGCAGGCGACGCTGACCTCCCGCAACCGCATGCAGACTGGTCCCGACCCCTCCGGCGACGCCCTGAAATCCGGAACCGGGCTACGTGCCAAAGCCGCGCGCATCCGTCGTCTCGGAGGCACGCTCGACCACACCGTGCGCGGCAGCGACTGGACCCTGTCCGCGCGTCTGCCGTTGCACGGGTAATAAGTTGCATCATTGCAATGATGCAACCGCGATAGCGAACCGTTCGCTCATCAGGTTGATGGAATGCGTATCGATGCGGCGCATGGCGGCACGCGGCATCGCTTGCGACAGCACCGAATGCAGTGTCGCAGACCATTGCTCGGCATGTCTGCGACTTACCCCGAACAGACCGAGACAATCGTCTGAGCGCAGCTTATCCACAGTGACTTCCGCATCACCGAATAATGCAGTTTGATGCAGGTCCGTCGCTTTCGCGTCGTATGGTTCGGGATTCAGATCGAACGCCGGAGCCAGCTCCCAGGCATTGCCACGGCGTAAATAACCATGATTGCGCAGATGGTCGTCCAGATTGCCGATCGCCGCACCGAACATGGCCCGATGCCATAATTCCACGGTATCGCCTCCAGAACGCCGAGTG
The DNA here is from genome assembly GCF_018555335.1 of Bifidobacterium sp. SO1. Taxonomy (NCBI): domain Bacteria; kingdom Bacillati; phylum Actinomycetota; class Actinomycetes; order Bifidobacteriales; family Bifidobacteriaceae; genus Bifidobacterium; species Bifidobacterium sp. SO1. The sequence goes on from NZ_JAFEJR010000022.1 coordinate 13,519, forward strand.
AATTCCGCCAGATCAAGCCAGTCGCCACCATCCCCATCCGTCGCTTCCAATGCGGTCATCGCGGACATATACGGTATCCTCGCCATATTTCCCACCGATGGTGCGGGTTCGCGGTCGAATCGTTTGGTCAGCAGCACGGTCCTGGCCCGTCCTTCGATGTCGTTCACCGTGAGGGTGCGATGTTCCGGCACCTGTATGCCAGCCATACGGGCAAGTTCCAGCGTGACCGCCTCCCAGTCGATGACGTCCCAGTCGTCGCCGTTCGGCTTGGGGAATTTTGCCAGCCATAGCGATTGCCGATCTGCCACCGAGGCTTTTGGCCTGGCGCCGCCCAACGAGCCGGTCGCACGATACAGTCTGCGCAGCGATACGTCGCTCACCTCTCGGTTCTGTTCCACCGCGTCGGCGGTGTTCAACAGTTCCGGCAGATTGGCCAGTACGGGGACTCCTTCGTTTCCCGCAACCGGCTTGCCGTCAACGATGAAACGCGGATCGCTCCCTGACGGGTGAGGTCATTGACGCCGAACAGGTATTCCGATTCGCTGACCCGTGTACGTTTCAGACTGCGGGCGAAGATCTTCCGCCCCCAACGATCGGGGGCGCAATCCGAGAACGGCCCCAGACCGGCAAAGAAGAACGGGGCCAGCGAGCGCGGCAGTGACGGAAACATGTCGAAGGCATGCGGTGCGACGACGTAATCCGCGTCATACCGGAACGATAGATCATCGCCGGTGGCGTACAGCGTGCCGGCCGTGACTTCCGTCCCGGTCGCCAAAGTAATCAGAACCTTGGCTTCAATGGTTTGTGCCGGCATGACGCATCACCTTCTTACGCGTTTGGGCAGTTGTTCGTTTGCCCTGAGACGACCGAGATCCGTGGCATACGGGTCGCAGGATGAGACCAGCGCATCCGCCATGTGCAAGACGCGGGCAATGCTCAGCAACGAGTCGGTGCGCACGGCTTTTCCCTGTTCGAGATTCGATACCGTGGTCGGACTGACACCGGCGCGCTGAGCCACATCGGCGACGGTCAGCGCCAGTAGCCGACGTTGTTGGGAGAGGCGTTCTCCCAGAGTACGCAAGTCGCGTCGTACAGCAGTAGGGGTGTATTTCATCATAAGCTCTTTTATATATAGTATATTGGTCTCTAACTTTGATAATCAACAATATACTGCATATTATATGTACCTCGCTAGCCCGTATGGAAGCTTTCCTGAATCAAAAACCAGACGATTTCCCACTCAGGATTTCGGAATTGGACCATGCGCCGATCAGGAGCGGCGCAGGGCGATGCCGGCGGCGGCCATGTCCTTGCGGGCGGCGACGCCGAGCTTCTCGCTGACGGGCACGGTGAGATCCTCGAACACGGTCACCGTGTAGCCGAGTTTGCACGCGTCGAGCGCGGTCTCCTTGACGCAGTGCGATTCGGCGATGCCGACCACGTCCACCTGCGTGACGCCAGCCGCCTTGAGCGCGTTCGCCAACGTCCGGCCGGCCGACTGGGCCGCCTCCACCTCGTCGCGCGACTGGATGCGGTCCGTGTTGTCCTCGATGCCCTCGAACCCGGAGTAGGCGGCCGAATACTGGCCCTTCTTGAAGTGATGCGCGACGTTCAGGGCGCGGATCGCCGGATGCAGTTCGGCGTTCGGCGTGCCTGCCCTGCCGTGCACCGGCCACGTGTCCACGTAGTCGGGATGCTCCGACCAATGCGAGCCCGGCTCGATATGCCAGTCCTGCGTCGTCGCGATGTACGCGTATTCGCCGCGGTGCGCGTTCACGTATGCGGCGATCCGCTCGGCGACCGCATTGCCGCCGTCCACGCCGAGTTCGCCGCCTTCGCAGAACGTCGGCTGCACGTCCACGATGATCAATGCCTTCCCTGCCATGATTGCCTCCCCAAGTGGATGCCGATATGCCGGCATCCACTCTAGCGTCTCGATGCCGGAACCGTTCGGCTTCGTCTGCGACGCGTTCTTCTCGCGCGGCGATGTCCGCGTAGGGGGACATGGTGCGGGAATGCTGTCACCCTGGGGTGACAGATGGGCGGCCGCCGGTTGCCTGCGATCATGACGCGGTGTTTCCTTGAACCGTCAACGACAATGTGGGATTCGAGGAGGACATGACATGAGTGTTCTGCAACATGCGGCGCAGACGACCGATCCGTCCGCCGCCGCGGTGCTGACGCGAGGTCTGGTGAAGCGATATGGTGATTTCCGTGCGGTGGACGGGCTGGACCTGAATGTGCCGGCGCATGGCGTGTACGGCCTGTTGGGGCCGAACGGGGCGGGCAAGTCCACGACGATGAAGCTGCTGTTGGGCTTGACCTCGGCGACGAGCGGCGACATGTGGATGCTGGGCGAGAAGATGGATGGCCGGCATCGGTTGCAGCCGGGCCGTGTGGGGTCGATGATCGAGGGGCCGAGTTTCTACCCGGGGCTGAGCGGCCTCGACAACTGCCGCATGGTGGCCGATTATCTGGATTTGCCGCGCGGCTCCGCTTCAGCGATTGTGAAGCAGGTCGGACTGGCCGGGCATGAGCACAAGCGGGCGAGGGACTATTCGCTGGGTATGAAGCAGCGGCTCGGCATCGCGATGGCGTTGATTTCCCGGCCTGAATTGCTGCTGCTGGATGAGCCGACGAACGGGTTGGACGCTCAGGCCGTGGTCGAGGTACGTGAGATGATCATGGCGTTGAGCCGCGAGCAGGGTATCACGGTGATCATCAGCTCGCATATTCTTTCCGAGATCGAGAAGATGGCTCCGATCGTGGGCGTCATCGCCTCCGGTCGCCTGCGCTATCAGGGTTCTCTCGACGCATTACGGGAGGAGGGACATATCGACTTGCGTGTCTCGGACGCAAAGCTCGCGGCGACGATGCTGGACGAGAACCGGATCGACTGCCAATGGCTGCCGGACAAGAATGGCGGCGTGCTTCGCCTGCCGGAACTATCCGACCGCCGGATCGGCGTACTGGTCGCGCAGCTGGTTGAACAGGGCATTGCGGTCTACCGGGTCTCTTCGGAACGCAAGACGTTGGAACAGGCGTTCCTCGAACTGATCGAGAACCAGCAGCATCATGAATCCACGCCGCAGTCGGCACGGAGCGGGACGGTTGCCGGACCCGTGCCACGGCCTGCGCGCGCGGCCTCGCTCCGATCGTTGCCGACCGTGGGGAGGGCTGTGTCCGCTTCGATGAACGGAGACGAACGATGAGCGGCATGATTGCGTATGATGCGGGACCGCGCCGCACGTCCAGCCACCGTGCGAAGCGCGGCGGGCCTCTCACTCTGGCGCGATTGGAGTTGCTGAAGGTGCGTGGCTCGTCGTTCTGGTGGATGTGGCTGGGCATGGCCTTGCTGGTGTCGGCCTGGTCGGGCATGGCGTTCATGCAACGCGCCGGTACCCCGAATCCCGCCCTGCGGTCGGTCGCATTGGCCGACGGCGAGATCTACCAGATCGTAAGCCTGCTGGCTCCCATCCTGGCCGCCCTCCTGACCAGCCGCATCGCCGTGCTGGAAACCGCGGAGCGCATGAATCTCAAATGGCTGTCGTTCGGACAGTCCGACGCGGCCCGGTTCATCGGCAAGCTCATCGTCTCCGGCGTTGCCAGCGGCATGTGCTTCCTGATGCCGCTGGTGTGGGCGCCGTTGGCGGCCAAGAACCTCGGCTTCACGGTGACCGGTTCGTTCGCCGAACTGGTGTGGGTGCCGGCATTGGTCGGTGTTCTGTCCTCGATGGCCACGAGTGCGGTCCAGTTGATGCTGTCGATGGTGATCGACCGTCAGGCCGTCGGCTTGTCAATCGGCATCATGGCCGGCGTGCTGGGTTCCGGCCTGAACGCCATGAACCGGCCCGCATTGGGTTGGCTGTTCCCGGCCGGTCTGAGTTCGGCCGCCAGCCCGTTCGTCAGGTCCGTGGACGCGGACGGCGTCGCCACGATGCTGCTTGCCGCGCATCCGTGGATGCTCGTCATCGCCGCGGCCGTGGCGTTCCTCGGTTGGACGCTGATATCGGTGGCGGCGGTCAAGGTGAAGGAGTCGAGACGATGACATACGCAAACGCAGCCGATGCGCATCGCATGAATCCCCGCACCAATGCGGTGACGCGCCGCAGCCCGTCCGTGTGGGCGGCGTTTCGCTGGGAGTCGCGCAAGGCCGGCAACCTGTGGTATTGGATCGTGACCGGTCTGTTCGATGCGATCGGCATGTTCAACGGATGGAGCCAATACGTCGACTATCAGGCGGAGTTCGCCCGGCAAGGCGTGACATGGGCGGCGATCTGGGGTCAGGCGATCCTCCTGCCGAGCATGGTGTTCATGCCGATACTGGTGTCCGCGTTCACCGCGCAGATCGAAGCCAACGAGCATCATGGACGCAACTGGCAGCGCATGAACGCCACCGGTGTCATGAACGTGGCACTCGCCGGCAAGATGCTGCACGGTCTCATGACCTCGTTCCTCACCGTCCTCGTGTTCGAAACCGAGTTCATGCTCGTCGGCAGGTTCGCCGTCGGTTTCGATCTGGCGCAGCTTGGCCCGTTCCTCATGCGCGGCATCCCGCTGACGTTGTCCGTGTGGGCGATCATGACGCTCACGCAGGCGGTGAGCGTGCGGGCGGAATCGTTCGCGGGCACGATGGGCGTGATGATGGTCCTGACCATCGGCGGCTGCGCGTTGAGCCTCGCCGCGCCGGCCGTCGCCCGACCCTACCCGCTCGCTTTGATCACCAGCGCTTCGGCAGTCCGCGATCTTGCCGGGATCGCCGATCCGTGCTCCATGCTCGCATCGACGACCATCGCCGTCATATGGGTCGTCGTCGGCGGTCTGGTCTTCCGCCGGTTCGTCAGACGAGCCATCTGAGATTGGTTGCGCCGCTTCACGGACAGGCGACTGGGGGAGCCACCAATCCGACGTTCATTGCCGCTCGTCCGCCTGATACGCTGTGGCAGGGGATACGGGCATCGAGGAAAGGAGCTGATCATGAACGGGAAACCGGTTCCGGCATTGACGGCGATAACGAATGTTCCGCGCCGTCTCGCTTTGTGCTGGCGATCCGATCCGGCCGCGCGCGTGGTCGTGCCCGCGGTGTGCCTGTGCTATGACGTGATGATGGTCACCCGGGTCGTGTTCGCCGGCCCGGATGCCGGCCCGCATGCCGGCATGCTCCTGCGCCAGTCGTGGGGGCTGCCTGTATTGATCGCACTGTGCGCCATATCGATAGGGGCGTTGCTGGCTCGTCTGCGTCACCCGTTCATTGCCGTCTGCGTCACGTGCGTAACGTATCTGTGCGCCGCGCTGTTCCAGGTGCAGGCCTATATGGCGTTGCCGGTCCTGTTCGCCCTGTACTCGTGCGTGGTCTTCTGCTGCATGCCGTATCTGATCGGAGGTGTCTGCGTGAACGCGGCCGTGCTCGCCTTGGGCTGGCTGTTGCCGTTCCGGGCTCCATCGGACGCATGGGCGATGTTCCTGCTGCCGATGGCGTTCCTTGAATCGGTGGCCATCGCGCTCGGATTGTGTTCGCGCGGCATCCGGGAACGGCGCGGGGCGATCGAGGAAATCGAACGTCAGCGGCGGCATGCGCTCGAACTTGAACGCCAGCGCGATATGGAACGCCGCCGCACCGATATCGCAGCCGAACTGCACGACAGTGTGGGCCATGATCTGACCGCGATCATCGCGCTCACCGAAGGACTGGAAGGCGTCAGCGGCGACCCGCAGATCGAAGAGGCCATCGCCATGGTCAACGAGCTTGCCCGCAGCGGACTCGCCGACACCCGCCAAGCCGTGCGGGCCCTGCAATCCTGTGGCGAGGAAACGGCGGAAGACGCCGGTTACGGTCGAATGCGCACATGGAACGACGTCACGCCGATCCTGCAGCATGCGCGACGGTCGGGCTTCATCGTCGCGCATACGGAAACCGGACGCAGACCCGATGACGAGGCCCAGGCGGATCTGTGCTTCGCCGTGACCCGCGAAGCCGTCACCAACGCCATCCGACACGGCCACGACCTGCATCGCATCGTCGTCTCGTGGGATCATGCGAATGGCGGAACGCTGACCGTAACCGTCAGGAACGACGGCTCGACGCGCGACGATTCGACGGCGGGGGACGGCAGCGAGCATGCGGATGACGGCACCGGTATGGGACTGCACAGGCTGAACCATCTGATCACGGCCGCCGGCGGTTCGCTCGAAGCCGGACCGGACGACGCGGGCTATACGCTCAAAGCGGTGATCCCATCCATGAAACCGGCCAACGGGACCGATAACGGTCGCGACAAGTCCGCCGACGGCATTAAGAGCGCCACCAAGACCAAGGAGCAGCAGTCATGATCAACGTGATGATCGTGGACGATCAACGGCCCACGCGCATGGGCTTCACGCTCATGCTATGCAAGGACCCCACGCTGGCCATGATCGCCCAGGCGGCCAACGGCCGTGAAGCCGTCGACATGCTCTCCCTGCTCGAAGCGCAGGGCAGATCGCTGCCCGACGTGATCCTCATGGACGTGCGCATGCCCGTCATGGACGGCATCGACGCGACCGGCGAGATCACCAAACGCTGGCCGCATGTCAGAATCGTGATCCTGACCACCTACGATCAGGACTCCTACGCCTTCGCCGCCCTCAGCGCCGGCGCATCCGGATTCCTCCTCAAGGACGTGCATGCCGCCGACCTGTGCAGGGCGATCCACGCGGTCGCCAAAGGCGACGCGATCCTCACGCCCCGCATCACCGGCGAGGTTATCCGCCGCGCCATCCCAGCCGGCACCTACCCCGACGACCGGCAACGCGCGGATCTGAAAGCAAAATTCGGCACTTTGGGTCCACGCGAACTGGAAATCGCCGCACTGGTCGCCGAAGGATTGGACAACACGGAAATCGCCGGCCGGCTCTGCATCCAACCCGATTCCGTAAAGAAAACCGTCACCCGCATCCTCGCCAAACTCAATGCACGCAGCCGCGTCAACATCGCCGTCCTGTGGTACAAGGCCGGAATGGACGGCATGTAACACCGTCAGCACTCACATCCAATCGAACGCATGTGCGAGATCCGCGCTACAGTGACAGTATGCTTGACCATCTGACGCTTACGGTGCGCGACATCGACCGCAGCATCGCGTTCTACACGAAGGCGCTCGCGCCGCTCGGATACTTCGCCAAAGCCCACCACGAACCCACCATCGGATTCGGACTCGACGACGGCACGCCCCACTCCGACTTCTACGTGTCGCCCATGGACGAGCCGACCGCCGCAACTCGACCGGACGACGCCACGGCCGCCGATCAAATCGCAACAGACGCGACGCCAGCCTGTCCGGTCACCCACATCGCGTTCCTCGCCGACAGTCCCGCCGCCGTCCGCGCATTCCATACGGCCGCGCTCGCCGCCGGAGGACAAGACAACGGCGCACCCGGGCCGCGCGCCTACCATCCCGGATACTATGCGGCATTCGTCCTCGACCCGGACGGCAACAACATCGAGGCCGTCACCGACTGGAGCGGCTGGCCCAGCGCAACGAACGACAAGCACAACCAGAAACACGAAAACCAGGAAACGAGACGATCATGACGCAACTCCTCATCGGATCGCATCTGTCCACCAGCGGCGGCTGGAACAAACTCATCGAACGATCCCACAATGAAGGCGGCACCACGTTCGCGTTCTTCCCACGCTCGCCATACGGCAAAAAATCCACATCCCTCACCACCGACGGCGCGACCGACTTCGCACGCCGACTCGTAGCCGAACACTACGGGCCGCTCGTCGCACACGCCCCATACGTCTACAACCTCGCCGCCAAAGACCAAGCCAAACGCGAATTCGCCATCCACGCGCTCGCCGAAGACCTCGAACTGCTCGCGCCCATCCGCCACGCTGGACAGGAGATCTACCTCAACATCCACCCCGGCTCACACGTCGGACAAGGAGCCGCGGAAGGATGCCGGCTCATCGCCGACGGGCTGAACCACGTATACGACCTGCTCTCCGAAGACGGCGACACGGACGACAGCGTGCCGATCCTGCTTGAAACGATGGCCGGCAAAGGCACCGAATGCGGACGCGACTTCGACCAGCTCGCGACAATCATCGGCCACGTCGACCCCGACCATACGGCTCACCTCGGCGTCACGCTCGACACCTGCCACGTCTACGACGCCGGATACGACCTCCTCAACGATTTCGACGGAGTCCTGCGCCGACTCGACGACGCCATCGGGCTGAACCGCGTCAAAGCCATCCACGCCAACGACTCGCAATACGGCCTCGACTCGCACAAGGACCGCCACGCCAACATCGGCGATGGACAACTCGGCACCACGTTCTTCACGCAACTCGTCAACGACCCACGCATGGCCAGCCTGCCCATGATCCTCGAAACCAAGGAACAGACGGCCACCACGCACCGCGACGAAATCGCACTGCTACGCGGACTGCGCAACGCCTGACCGAACCGATCAGACCGACCGTTTACTCGGCCCGATCGGGCGATCCCTCACGATGGAACACCAGAATCCCCTTGGCCGAATTCGTCACCGAAAACGACACCAGCCGCCAACCCTGCGACTCCATCTCATTCGACTTCGCCTCCACCTGCTGCGCCATACTCGCGGCACGCGGCGCATAACCAACGACGACAGACTTATACATGGCAACCTCCCCGAACCTACAAACAGCCCCCACCATAGTCGGCATATCTTGCCAGCCAGTGACCCTCACATGAACAATCACACACGGCTGCACCACCACGACGCGACTATCATGGACCAGGGAGACCGTGAACGATAACACCCGCACGGTCGCAACCCTTGAACCAAGGAGGTTCACAATGAACACCACCAGCAAACGCGCCGTCGTCACCGGCGCATCCAGCGGCATCGGCGCCGCAAGCGTACGCGCACTCGTCAACGATGGCTGGACCGTCGTCGCCCTCGCACGACGCGAGGCAAAACTCAAGGCGCTCGCCGACGAACTCGGCGACAAGGTCAGCTACGAGGTGTGCGACATCACCGACGAGGCGAGCACGCAGGCGGCCGTGGACAAGGTGCTGGCCGGCGGGCCGGTCAAGGCGCTCGTCAACTGCGCGGGTGCGGCGTTCGGCAAGGATCCGGTAGCCACCGCGAACCTCGACGACTGGCGTAACATGTACGAGCTGAACGTGATCGGCACGCTGCGCATCACGCAAAAGCTTCTGCCGGCGCTCAAACAGGCGCCCGGCGGCGGCACCGTGCTCGTCATCTCCTCGACGGCCGGCATCGAACCGTACGAGGGCGGCGCCGGATACTGCGCCTCGAAGTTCGCGGAAAAGGTGATGGCACGCGTGCTGCGCCTTGAGCAGATCGGCGAGCCGGTGCGCGTGATCGACATCGCCCCGGGCATGGTGCACACCGACGAGTTCTCGCTCAAGCGCTTCGGCGGCGACGAGGCGAAGGCCGCGGCCGTGTACGCCGGCGTGCCAGATCCGCTCACGGCCGAGGACATCGCCGAATGCGTGCGCTGGGCGCTCGGCCAGCCCGACACGGTCGACATCGACTCCATCGTCGTGCGTCCGCGCGCCGAAGGCTCCTACACCAAGGTGTACCGCGAACGGTGACGCATGCGGCATGACGGGTACACCGGACGACGGGGACGGCCGATCGCCCAGAATGTAGGACGACGGAGGCGCCCGCCGCGTCCGGTGCCCTAGAGTGACGCATGATCGACCACAGACAAAGGGAGGATCATGTCGGTATTGGACGAATTGGTGGCGGGCGCGCTGGAGGACCAGCAGACCCGCGAGCGCACCGTGTCGCTTGAAGATGTGAGGAAGGCCGCCTTGGCGGCCCCGGCGCCGATCGATGCGAAGCGATGGCTCAAGCGCGCCGACGGCATCCCGGTGATCGCCGAAATCAAGCGCGCCTCCCCGTCCAAGGGCCATCTGAGCGACATCCCGGATCCGGCCACGCTGGCCCGCGAATACGAGGCTGGCGGCGCGAGCGCGATCTCCGTGCTCACCGAAGGCCGCCGGTTCCTCGGCTCGCTCGACGATCTCGACAAGGTACGCGCCGCCGTGCACATCCCGGTGCTGCGCAAGGACTTCATCGTCACCGACTACCAGATCTATGAGGCGCGCGCCCACGGCGCCGATCTCGTGCTGCTCATCGTCGCCGCGCTCGACGACGCGACACTGAAGCACCTGCTCGGCCTGGCACACGAGCTGGACATGACCGCACTCGTCGAGACACACACCCGCGAGGAGATCGAACGCGCGATCGCGGCCGGCGCGAAGGTGATCGGCATCAACGCGCGCAACCTCAAGGATCTCAAGGTCGACGTGAACAAATACAACGAGCTGGCGGCGAACCTGCCCGACGACGTGATCCGGGTCGCCGAATCCGGCGTGTTCGGCGCGGTGGAGGTCGAGGACTACGGCCGGGCCGGCGCGGACGCCGTGCTGGTGGGCGAGGGCGTGGCCACGGCCGCCGATCATGAACTTGCAGTGGAACGACTAGTAAAGGCAGGAGCAAGAGTGAAAGCATCCGAAACCACCCCGTTAAGCGAGCACCAGGGACCGTACTGGGGCCAGTTCGGCGGCCGGTACGTGCCCGAGGCGCTCATCACCGCGCTGGACGAGCTCGAACGCGTCTACGATGAGGCCAAGGCCGACCCCGAATTCCACAAGGAATTCATGACGCTGCAGCAGCGCTACGTCGGCCGTCCGTCGCCGCTCACGGAGGCGCCGCGCTTCGCCGAATTGGTCAAGTCCAAGACCGGCCTTGATGCACGCATCTTCCTCAAGCGCGAGGACCTCAACCACACCGGCGCGCACAAGATCAACAACGCGCTCGGCCAGGCGCTGCTCGTCAAGCGCATGGGCAAGACGCGCGTGATCGCCGAGACCGGAGCCGGCCAGCACGGCGTGGCCACCGCGACCGTGTGCGCAATGCTCGGCCTCAAGTGCCGCATCTACATGGGCCAGATCGACGCCCGACGCCAGGCGCTCAACGTCGCCCGCATGCGCATGCTCGGCGCCGAGGTCGTGGAGGTCACGCTCGGCGACCGCATTTTGAAGGACGCGATCAACGAGGCGCTGCGCGACTGGGTCACCAACGTCAAGGACACGCACTACCTGCTCGGCACGGTCGCCGGCCCGCACCCGTTCCCGGCGATGGTGCGCGACTTCCAGAAGATCATCGGCGAGGAGGCCAAGGAACAGCTCAAGGACTGGTACGGCATCGACCACCCGGACGCGATCTGCGCGTGCGTCGGCGGCGGCTCGAACGCGATCGGCATCATGAACGCGTTCCTCGACGACGAACGTATCAACCTCTACGGCTACGAGGCGGGGGGCAACGGCCCCGAATCCGGACGTCACGCGATCCGCTTCGCTCCCGGCACCGGCCAGCTCGGCATGTTCCAGGGCGCCAAGAGCTACCTGCTGGAAACCGACGAGGGCCAGACGCTCGACACGTATTCGATCTCGGCCGGCCTCGACTACGCGTCCGTCGGCCCGGAACACGCGTGGCTCAAGGACATCGGCCGCGTGAACTACAGCTGGGCGACCGACGACGAGGCGATGAACGCGTTCCGCGACCTGAGCCAGACCGAGGGCATCATCCCTGCCATCGAAAGCTCGCATGCGGTCGCCGGCGCATACAAGGCCGCCGCCGATCTCAAAGCGAAGGGATACGACAAGGCCGTGATGATCATCAACATCTCCGGTCGTGGAGACAAGGACATGGCGACGGCCGGCAAGTGGTTCGGTTATCTGACCGACGAGCAGGCGGCCGCGCTCGACGTGACCGGCGCGCACGGCGACACCGTGGCCTGAGGAACGAGGGGAGAATCGATTATGACGAACACAGCAACCACGCCGTCGGGCCAGCCCCTCGGCATCAGCCACAAGCCCAGCCGCACCGAGGCGATGTTCGACGCGTTCAAGGCGGAGAACAAGCCCGCGTTCATCGGCTACCTGCCGTACGGCTTTCCGAACCCGGACGTCTCGCTCGACGCGCTGCGCACGATGGTCGAGCACGGCGTCGACGCGGTCGAGATCGGCCTGCCGTACTCCGACCCGGTGATGGACGGCCCGGTCATCCAGGCCGCCAGCCAGATCGCCCTGAACAACGGCGAAAGCATCCATGGCGTGTTCAAGGCCGTCGAAACCGTGGCGAACGCGGGCGGTGTGCCGCTCATCATGAGCTACTGGAACCTCATCTACCACTACGGCGTCGAACGCTTCGCCCGTGACTTCGAGAACGCCGGCGGCGCCGGATTGATCACCCCGGACCTCATCCCGGACGAGGCGGGGGAGTGGATCGAGGCGTCCGACCGTCACGGCCTCGACCGCATCTTCCTCGTGTCGCCTGATTCGGCCGACGAACGACTCGCCGTCGTGTCGAAGAACGCACGAGGCTTCGTGTATGCGGCCGCCCGCATGGGCGTGACCGGCGAACGCGCTTCCATCGACGCGTCCCCGGAGACGCTGGTCGAGCGCACCCGCAAGGCCGGCGCGAAGAACGTGTGCGTCGGCATCGGCGTGTCCACACCCGAGCAGGGAGCGAAGGTCGGCGCGTACGCCGACGGCGTGATCGTCGGATCCGCGCTCGTGCACACGCTGCTGAACGACGACGACCGGACCGCGAAGGACCCGGCCGAAGGGCTCAAGGATCTCGCAGCCAAGACCGAATCGCTCGCCGACGGCATCCACAACGCGCGCTAGGGCGCGACGGGTCCGTGGTCTCGGCTGGAACCGGTCCCCAAAGCCACCGGTTCCGGCCGAACTGCGGTAGGCTGGCAGAGGCAATCCAAAAGTAGAGAGGCGAGCATTCCACGATGAACCTGGCTTATATTCCATCACCGACGTTCTCATACTTCCAGATCGGACCGGTGACCATCCGCATGTACGCGATCTGCATCCTGATCGGCATCTGCGCGGCCGTCGCGATCCTGACGACACGTTGGAAGCGCGTCGGTGGCACCTTCGACCAGGTACTCGACACCACACTCGTCGCCGTGCCGAGCGGACTCGTCGGCGCGCGCCTCTACCACTGCATCACCACGCCCGACCAGTACTTTCCGCCCACCGGCAGCCTCGTCAACATCCTCAAGGTGTGGGAGGGCGGCATGGCGATCTTCGGCGGCATCTCCGTCGGCGCGCTGGCCGCATTCCTGTGGTGCCGCCACAAGCGCTACCCGTTCGCACTGCTCGCCGACGCACTCGCCCCGGGGCTCATGGTCGCGCAAGCCATCGGACGCCTCGGCAACTGGTTCAACCAGGAGCTGTACGGCAAACCGACCACCCTGCCGTGGGGGCTCAAGCTCAACGACGCCGACGCGATCGGCAAAACCGAGATCTGCTACGACGGCCAGGCATGCCCGACCGGCACGCTGTTCCACCCGACGTTCCTGTACGAGATGATCTGGAACCTCATCGGCGCGGCCATCATCGTATGGCTCGGACACAAGTTATGGGGAGTGCTCAAGGCCGGACAGCAGTTCGCCATGTACCTCATGTGGTACGGACTCGGACGCACCTGGATCGAAATGATCCGCATCAACTACTCGACGATCATCCTCGGCCTGCGCATCAACGTGTGGACCGCGATCCTGTGCTTCATCCTCGGATGTGTCCTGTTCGTCCTGCTCTGGCGCTTCGGCGGCGACAGCGAAGCGCTGTCCCGCAGGCTTACCTCGGTCACGGCCGACGAGCTCGAACGCCAGTCGATCGCCGACGGCGGCAAGCCGAAGACGAACAATCAATGAACAACCGCGACGAACGGCGCCGTACAGGGTCGTTCGTCGCTCAGACTCCATAGAATAGGCAACCATGACTACGATTCAAATCGCTCCCAGCATCCTGTCCGCTGATTTCTGCAACCTCGAGCGCGATCTCAAGGCCATTTCCAATGCCGATCTCGTTCACGTCGATGTGATGGACCACCACTTCGTGCCGAACCTCACCCTTGGCGAGCCGATCGTCGGCCGCATCTGCCAGGTCACCGACCTGCCGGTCGACGTGCACCTCATGATCGAGGACCCGGACCGCTGGGCCCCCGAATATGCCAAGCTCGGCGCCGCGTCCGTCTCCTTCCACATGGGCGCCACCCATGCGCCGGTGCGTCTGGCCCGCCAGCTGCGTGACATGGGCTGCAAGGCCTGCTTCGCCGTGCGCCCGGCCGAGCCGGTCGAACCAATCTTCGACATCCTCGACGAGTTCGACATGGTGCTCGTCATGACCGTCGAGCCCGGCTTCGGCGGCCAGAAGTTCCTCGACAACCAGATGGCCAAGGTGCGTCGCCTTCGTGACGAGATCACTCGTCGCGGCCTCGCCACCAAGATCCAGGTCGACGGCGGCGTGAGCCCGAAGACCGCGCACATCGTGGCCGAGGCCGGCGCCGACGTGCTCGTGGCCGGCTCCGCCGTATACGGCGCCGAGAACCCGGCCCAGGCCATCGACGACATCCGCGCCAAGGCCCAGGCCGCGTTCCGCGCCTGAGTCCACGCACATCAGCCGTATACCCGCATACCAAGGAGACAAGGCATGAAGACCTTCGAATCGTTGTTCGCCGAGCTGAGCGACAAGGCTGCCACCAAGCCGGCCGGATCCCTCACCGTGGACGAGCTGAACAAGGGCACCCACTTCATCGGCAAGAAGATCGTCGAGGAGGCGGGGGAGACGTGGATCGCCGCCGAATACGAGGGCGCCGACCGCACCGCCGAGGAGATGAGCCAGCTCATCTACCATCTGCAGGTGATGATGATCGACCGCGGCATCACGCTCGAAGACGTATACAAGTACCTGTGAAATCGAACCGGGCCGGTTGCCCCGCATCGCCGCACGAGAGCGGATAGCCACCGGCCCAAGGGGAGGAAAATCATGTTGCGAATCGCCGTACCCAACAAGGGCATGCTGTCGGAACCCGCATGGAACATGCTGTCCGAAGCCGGATACCGTCTGCGGTCGAACCCGCGTCAGCTCGTCGTGGAGGATCCGGACAACGACGTCGAACTGTTCTACCTGCGCCCGCTCGACATCGCCGTGTACGTCGGTCGCGGCACGATCGACGTCGGCATCACCGGCCATGACCTGCTGCTGAATTCGGGAACCGAGGCGAAGGAACATATGGAGCTCGGCTTCGGCGCGTCCACGTTCCGTTTCGCCGCCCCGAACGATTCCCCGATCAGCACACTCGAGGACATTCAAGGCAAGCGCGTGGCCACATCCTTCGACAAGCTCGTGCACGACTACCTGGCCGCGCACGGCATCGACGCGGAGACCATCCACCTCGACGGCGCGGTCGAATCGTCCGTGCAACTCGGCGTCGCCGATCTCATCGCCGACGTCGTGTCCACCGGTACGACGCTGCGCAACGCCGGCCTGCGCATCTTCGCCGATCCGATCCTGCACTCCCAGGCGGTACTGATTCGTTCGCCGCGTCTCGATGAGCACGACGAACGTCTGGTCAAGTTGTCCCGTCGTCTGCAAGGCGTGCTCACCGCGCAGCGGTACGTGCTCATGGACTACGACATCCCAGTGTCCAAGGTCGCCGCCGCGGTGGACGTCACCCCCGGTTTCGAAAGCCCGACCATCTCGCCGCTGCACG
Source organism: Bifidobacterium sp. SO1 (assembly GCF_018555335.1). Taxonomy (NCBI): domain Bacteria; kingdom Bacillati; phylum Actinomycetota; class Actinomycetes; order Bifidobacteriales; family Bifidobacteriaceae; genus Bifidobacterium; species Bifidobacterium sp. SO1. Next base: position 29,104 of record NZ_JAFEJR010000022.1, read on the forward strand.
ACAAGCAGTGGGCGGCCGTGCGCGTCATGGTACCCAAGGCGAAGGTCAACCACCTGATGGATCAGCTGTACGAGGTCGGTGCGCGCGGCATCATCGTGACCGCACTGCAGGCTTCGAGAATCTGACGCATCCGCCGCATGTTCGATTTCAAACGCAAGTTCAGCAAGAAATACAGTCCGGAACCCCGTGACATCTACGTCACGGTCCCGAACATGATCAGTCTGCTGCGCATCATCTCGATCCCGATCATCGCGGCGCTGGTCGCGCAGCATCACATGATCGAAGGGCTGGCCGTGCTCGCCGTCTCCGCCATTTCCGACAGTGTGGACGGCATCCTTGCACGAGTGCTCGACCAGGTGAGCAAGGTGGGCCAGATCCTCGACCCGATCGCCGACCGTCTGCTGATCCTGTGCAGTGTGCTCGCGCTCGGCATCGCGGGCATCATCCCTTGGTGGATGATCATCATCGTCGGACTGCGCGACCTGCTCATGGGTGTGCTGGTGCTGGTGCTCGCCCAGCACGACTATGGCCCGCTGCCGGTCAATTTTGTCGGCAAAACCGGTACTGCGATGCTCATGATCTCCATCACCGCGCTCATTTTCTGCGACATCTGGACCAACCCGATGGTCGATCTGCTGCATCTGGCCGCGTTGGCCGCCGGCATCTGGGGTGTCGGACTGTACTGGCTTGCAGGATACATTTACCTGCGTCAGGGCATCCGTCTGATACGCGTCGCGGACACCGCCGGCACCGCAGTCCGCGTGCGCGACGAGGTCGACTGACCCATGACCGACGTGATGCAGCAGGAGCCGGAAACGTTCGATTCCGCAGAGACGGAACGCTCCGAACCAGAAGAGCGCCCCGTCTCGTTTCCCGTACCGGTCGACGCCGCCTCGATGCATCGCAGGGCGGTGTTCTCCAGCTCGGTGTCCGCGATCGCGTCGCATCACGCCTCGCTGCCCCTTGATGTCGGACAGGCGTCCCGTCGGCACCGCCGCAAGGCGCACGACGGCTCATTGCAGTTATTGGATGATTTGACGAACCGTCCGATGGATCCTCTGTTCTCGGACTCCCGTCTTGCCTCACGCCGCAAGACGCCCACGTGGGAGGTCTGGCTCACCCGCGTCGTGGTGTTCCTCATCTGCATCGTGGTCGGGTTCTACAGCTGTTTGTTCGTGCAGCAGCTGCACACCGATCCGCGTAAGGAAGTGCGGCAGAACTGGGCCAACGAACTGGAAGGACTGAACACGCGCGTCGACGCGCTCAACGGCGAGGTCGCCAACCTGCAGAGCGAGGTGACCAAGCAGTCGAAACAGCTGGGCGATGTATCGCAAAACGACACGCTCACCCAGGACGAAATGGTCAACGGACTGTCCAAGGTCAGCGGCGAAGGCATCGTGCTCACGATCGCCAACCCCCTGGCGACCGACGACACTTCGGCGAATGGCACCTATCATCGCGACAGCACGGCGTCGCAGATCCGTGTGGTCTCTGACGCCGACCTGCAGCTGCTGGTGTCGCTGCTGTGGCAGTCGGGAGCCGAGGCCATCTCCATCAACGGGTTCCGCATCGGCGTGCAGACCTCGATCCGCACGGCCGGTCAGACGATCATGGTGGGGGTCAACCCGGTGCAAAGCCCGTACCGGATCGAGGCCATCGGTGACAGGAATGCCCTCGCCGAGGCGCTTGGCTCGTCCCAGCAGCCGAAACTCTACGAATCATTCGCCAAAGCGGGCATCTATCCGCAGGTTTCGAAGTCCAGATCGCTTACACTGGAAGCGGCATCTTTAGGCAATCTTTCCTATATGAGAAAGGACGAATGACGATGGCAGCGGTGTTGGGATTGATCATTGGCGTGGTCGTCGGCCTGTTCGTCAAACCCGATATTCCGGTCGTACTGCAGCCGTATCTGCCGATCATGGTGGTCGCCGCGCTGGATGCGCTGCTTGGCGCGGCCCGCGCATATTTCGAACGGAGCTTCTCCGACAAAGTGTTCGTGATCTCGTTCATCTCCAATGTGGTCACGGCGACGTTGCTCGTGTTCCTCGGCAACCAGCTTGGCGTCGGCTCGCAGCTGCAGACCGCCGTCATCGTCGTGCTCGGCATCCGCATCTTCTCCAACGTATCGGCGATCCGCCGGTTCATCTTCAAGGGCTGAGCCATGGCACGACGCAAACGTCATCCGCAGGACATGCTGACCAGGTTGCACCTCCAGCATGCGCAGGACAAGGCAAACGACCATACCGAAACCGGCTCGTTCCCGGTCGTGCGCAAACGCAGAGGAGGGAAGCGTTCGCTCAACGCGAACGCGACACGCATGCGGCTGGTTACCAGCCTGCTCATAGCGGTCATGTGCGCGTTGCTGTCGTTCGCCTACATGATCCAGATCAACAACACGAAATCCACGTACGAGACGATGAGCGAGGACGAACTGGTGCGTCTGATCAACGAGACCAGCAATCAGGTGCAGAGCCTCGAACAGCGCAAAAGCGAACTGACCAGCCAGCTCAATTCGCTCAAGGCCACGGCCGACAAGCAGGCCGCCGCCCAAAAGATCGCCAAGCAGAACGAGGAGACGAACGGTATCCTTTCCGGCCGACTCGCCGCGAAGGGCGAAGGCGTGATCATCCACATCACCAAGGGATCCAAGGCCAATGTGGACGCGTCAACGATGTTCACGCTCCTCGAGGAGCTGCGCAACGCCGGAGCCGAGGTGATCGCCATCAACACGGTGCGCGTGGTCACGTCCACCTACATTAGCGAAACGACTGACGGCACGTTGATCTGCGACGGCGAAACGCTGGACACGCCGTATGTGGTCAAGGCGATCGGCGATCCTCAGGCGCTGGCGAATGCCGTGAACATCGCCGGCGGCGTCGGCTCCCGACTCAAGGTGAAGTACGGTGCGGACGTGTCCGTATCCACCGAAGACGAGGTAAAAATCGACGAAACGCGACAGGCGCGGCAATATCAGTACGCAACGCCGATCGAATAGGTACAATGGAGCATTATGACGAATCCGATTCCTACCGCAGGCGAAACGACCATCATCGGCCTGCCTGCCATCACCATCCCGATCACGACCACCGGCGATCGTCCGCTGACCCAGGAGGATCTCGACACGATCGCGCGTCTGTCCGAGGGCACGGCGTTGCTCGTGTCCACCCGCGGCGCGGTGTCCGGTTCCAGATACCTGCTGGACGAGGATGAAATCACGGTCGGCCGTGACCCTCGCGCGGATATCCTGCTCGACGATTCGACCGTGTCACGCTCGCATGCGGTGTTCCGCCGCACCGGGAACACGTTCGAGGTCGTCGACGCGGGCAGCCTGAACGGCACGTACGTGAACCGCCAACGGGTGGATCGTGCGACGCTGCGCAACGGCGACGAGATCATGATCGGCAAGTTCCGTCTGGTGTTCTTCACCAAGTCCGCCGTGATCGCCTGATTCACGGTGACGAGCATCCCCGTGTCCTGACGGTGACGGAGGAGTCCTGCAGAAGGGAGCTGTGCCATGAGCGTGCGGCAGGCCATCCAAGGTGAGCTGTTCACCGCGGGGGAGGAGCAGGACGCCAAGCGTGGCTACAGGGGCACTGTCGCGTCGAAGGTCGCCGGCATCACGTATCGGCAGTTGGATTACTGGGCGCGCAAGCAGATCGTCGAGCCCTCGATCACTCCGTCGCACGGTTCCGGTTCGAGACGCCTGTACTCCTTCAAGGACGTGTTGATCCTTGCCGTCTCCAAGCGTCTGCTGGATGCCGGAGTGAACCTGCAGAACGTGACGGCCGCGATCGGGTTCCTCGCCCAGCGGACCGCCGGACAGCTCGAGCACATCACGATCATGTGCGACGGGCAGCACGTTCATGAATGCACGACCAGCGAGCAGATGCTCGACCTGCTGCAAAGCGGCAAGGCCGTCTTTGCCGTATCGGTCAGCTCATTGTGGTACCAGATCGAAAAGGCGCTGGAAAACGAGGATTACGTCGATCTGGACAAGACTCCGATGACCATCGTGACGGGACGTCCGATCGACGAGCTCACCGCGATGCGCATGCGTAAGAAAATCGCCGAGAACAAAGCCCGACGTCAGGAAGCCGCATAACTGCCCGCATGTGGCATCATCGTGCAATTGCTGCGACTGTGCTGAAACGACGAACTGAACAGGGGCGGGGAGAAGGACTGTATGATCGATCTGCTGCCGTTGCTGCTGTGGCTGTTTTCGCTGTGCTGGTCCGCGGCGGTATGCGTGATATGCGTGGTGCGAGGCCATCTGTTCGCCGGCGGTCATCCTGAGGTCGAGCCGGTCAGCTGGACCGTGATCTACGCACAGGTATGTTCCGTGGTGCTGTGCGCCGTGCCATTTCTAGCGCTGATGCTGCTGCAGCACGACATCGACGCCGTTATGCTGGCTTGGTACGACCGCTATCAGATCGTCGGTGCGATAGTCGCCATCATCCCGGTGATCGCCGAATGGGTGCTGATGTTCATGCAATCCAAACGCGCCGAGCGCACGCAGATCGACCGCATACTACATGCCAAGCGATGATCGCACATTCCTGTATGAGAATTTTTCCATATGCGGCGTCGTCTCCGGCAAACCCACCAAGGTAAGCCAGCGAAGCGAAGCTTGCCAAAGACGAGCGGTTATGTCAGCAAGACGCAACGCCCAGTGACGTCTCGCGACATAACCGTGAGACGTTATGTCCGATTGCTGCGCAATCTGACATAACGTACATTCGGTCAGGGCGACCCGGTTTCGGTTGGAATTCCGGACTTCCGGGCAGGAGCGTACAACGATTCCGTGCCTAAGCGTGCCTATCATCCCGGCTTTCGGACGATCGGCGACGCATGCGACGGGATATGACCAGTCCCTTGCATGAATACCAGAAGCAGGCCGTACGCTTCGCCTTGGATGCGTTCCGCACGCCCGTGAAGGGCTGTGGCCTGTTCCTTGAACCGGGACTCGGCAAGACGCTCACCAGCATCGCGATCATGGACATTCTCCACGAGGAGAACCCGGACGGCAGGTTCCTTGTCGTAGCGCCCGCGCTCGTCGCCCGCAACAGCTGGCCCGACGAACTCGCCCGATGGCACGATCTCCACGATCTCGACTGGGCGGCCGCGGTCGGCACGCCCAGACAGCGGCTGAAGGCCATCGAACGGAACGCGACGGTGACGATCATCGGCCGCGACAGCCTCGACTGGCTCGACAGAACCCTGAAACACTGGCCGTACAGCGGGATCATCGTCGACGAGCTTTCCGGTTTCAAGACGCCCGGAAGCACGCGAAGCCGCATCCTCCGCCGCCACGCCCGCCACGCCGACTGGGTGCTGGGACTCACCGGCACGCCCGCCACGAAAAGCCTCCTCGACCTGTGGGGCGAAATCAGCATCATCGACCGAAGCGGCATCCTGGACACGAGCATCACCCGCTACCGGACGAAATGGTTCACCCCCGACCGGTACGTGAATGCGGGCGGCATGCCACGGCCCGTCTCATGGAAGCCGAAACCCGGCGCACAGGAGCGTATCCTCGACCTGATCCGACCGTTCTGCCTGTCCATGACCGCCCATGACATGCTCCCCGGCCTGCCCGCCATGATCACCGTCGACCACTGGCTCGACATGCCCCACGACACGAGGACCGAATACGAGCATCTGCGGCACGACATGGTCGCCGAACTGCCCGACGGTATCACCGTCACCGCCGCCAACGCGGGAGTGCTCACCGGCAAGCTCAGCCAGCTCACCTGCGGCTGCCTCTACCCCGACCCCGACGACGAGGACAGGCGCATCGGCCGGTTCGACGACGTGAAGCTCGACGAACTCGACCGGATCATCCACGACACGGCCACGCCCATCCTCGTGTTCTACCAGTACACGGACGAACTCGACCGGATGCGCGACCGCATCCCCGGACTACGCGAAATCCACGAACCGAACATCATCGACCAGTGGAACAAGGGGGAGATCCATGTGCTCGCCGCGCACCCGCAGGCCGCGAAATACGGGCTCAACATGCAATCCGGCGGACACGACATCGTATGGACCAGCCTCCCATGGTCATTCGACGACTACCGGCAGGCCTGCGACCGTCTCCACCGGCAGGGGCAGAGGCATCCCGTACGCGTCCACCGATTACTGGAATCCGGCACCGTCGACGCGAGAAAAAGAAAGGTGCTCGACGGCCGCATCGCACTCCACGAGGCGGTCATGAGCACCCTCAAGGACGATTAGACATGCATCAGGCTACCGTCCGGGACCTGCAGCGAACGACGCGCATCCAGCCGGACGCGACACCATTCCGCCGCATCCGTGGCCTGACGGCAGTATTCACGGTAATCCTCCACCGTCTCCCGCATGCCGCGCACGCCCAACGTCCGGCAGGCGACGTGCCATGATCGCATCACATCCCACTCCGGATGCTCGCGGGACAGTTTCTCGAACAGGAGACCCGTCTCCGCGCAGCGGCGGAGCATGCCGATCCGATTGAGCATCATCCGGGTCCGCATCCGGGGATTCGCCTTCCTCAATGCGGATGCGAGCATGGGATCGCCCAGCAGTCCGGTCAGATTCTGGAGCGCCTCCGTACGCTTCGCACCCCGGGGTAGAGGCAGGCTCATCGGATCGACGCCAAGCATCCTGCAGTCCTCCACGGTGAGTCTCGCCAGCATGTCGACCGTCACATGATGCTCCTCCAGCCATATCGCATCCGGGATGAACTCCGGCTCATCCCGGTAGGCGAGGGCCGGATCCGAATCCGCGCGATGATCATCCCCCTCAAGGAAATGACGCTCCCTGGATTCGAACAGCGCATCCCATTCGCGCAATCCGCCCATCGACGAGACGACGGTCGCCCCGGGGCGGGAGGAGCGGCCGTCATGGTAGGGAAGCCATACGATCTCGCCCGGCTTCCTCTTCTCATCCTTCCTCTCATCCCCCTCCGCTTCGGCCTTCTTCCGCCGCTCCGCCTCGCGTTTGGCGATGGCCTTCCTCTGTCGTTCGATGTCCGCATCCACGGCCTCATCCCACAGACGCTCCCGGATGCTTCGGGACGGGCAGCGGCCGGAATGGTCGGCCATGTAGGCGGCGAGACGTTTCTCATACCGGGAGCCGGCGCGGATCAGACGAACGCTCGCCCCCGTATGCTGGTGGATGAGCGTCTCCAGGCTTGTTCGACGGCAGATGTTCGTCAGCAGAGCGCCGGTCATCACATTGCCGCGCTCCATGGCCTTCACGGCCTGATCCTCGATCCAGTTCGCGACCATTTCCGAAGCGAGACGATCGTCACGCAGAAAGCATGCGAGCTTCCAGGCCGGCGTGTTCGGTATGCGAGGATTCGAATACCGGTACAGGACCCGCTCCCATTCGCTTGGGGCGATCCTCATCAGATTCGCGAACCTGTCCTCCACCATCGGCTTTACGGGGCCGTGTCCCGATGTCATAACACTCACTCCGTGTGCATGCGTCCGGACGCATGCACACGGTTTCGACTATGGGCGCGAACCACCGGCGACGATGGGCGACACGCCGACAGACGCATAGGTGCCCGTCATGGCATTCGACCCGTTCGACGAACAATGGTGGCAGGGCAGCGAGGAGCTCAACTGGTGGCATTCCGCGCTCGCCTCCCCGCCGCAATGGCTGCCCGACCCGGATGAGGCGCTCGCATTCCTCAACCGGAACCGGATCCAGATGCTTCACGCGCTCACCCTCATCCGCAGCATGCGCACCGTGGAAAGCAGCCAGCTGCATGATCTCGACCGGATGCTCCCCGCACGCCCGCAAAGCGCACTCTACCTGAGCATGGCCGCCATGCGCCTCATCGACATGGGTTTCCCCGCCAGGGTCGACGGGAGGGCGACCAGCAACCCGTATACGAGCGGGTTCACCGCATTCCGCCTTCCCAGATACCGGCCGGTCGACAGGAAACGGCTCGCCGTGGAATTCGGCTGGAATCCGATGGAGATCGCCGGACTGGGTTCGGGCCCATTGTCCGCGGCGCGGCAGGCGGACAGGCATAATCTGATCACCGCGACCATCGCCGTCCGGGCACGTGACGCGGGCTGGCTGACGGCGGGGGAGGCGTGGTGCCGGTTCGACCGGATCACCTTGGATCCGCTCATGGGAGGCGGCGGCCCCGATCTCGCCATGATCGGCGGAGACCGGATCGTGTTCATAGAGCTGACCGCGAGCACGAACCGTACGCTGGAGGCGAAGTTCCGCCGGTGGGATCGCGTGCTGGATCATCCCGGATGCGAACGGATGCACGTCGTCTGGCTGGAGGCGGGACGCGGGGACAACACGGGCACGATCCGCAACCGTCTTCGCGGATTCTGCGAGGATCGGCCCCGTCAGCATGCGGGGGTAGCCCGCGACTGGCGGACGGACGATTTCGCCTGTCTGGACGGGTTCGCCCCCCGGTCGAACCATCCGGTCGAACCATCCGGCTGGGTGAGGGATGATCTCAAACAAATCGGCCGGATGATAGGCTTCCCGAATGCGGGATCATGGCGTCTGCCGGAACGGTTCGAGGATCGGTGGATCGGTTAGACGGGTTGACGCATATACGAATGCATGAACGACATGGACATGATGCTTGAACCCGCGGCCGAGGCGCTGAACCGTGAGGGGTCGGAACGGATGATGAGCGCGTACGCGATCCTGGAGAAGGATTCGCTCATGTTCGCGGAGGCGAACCGGATTCTCCGCGGGCTTCCCGCACGCGATCGGCGCACATTGGATGAGGCGTATCGTCGTCTGGGCCGTTTCGCTCCCGGACTCTCCTACGGTCAGGCGGAGGCGCTGTGCCGACTGGGCATGCGCGCCACCCGGAATGCGGCCGGATTGGAGCCGGTCGCATGAACTGGAGACGACAGGCGGGAATGCTGGCGGAGGGGTCGCTGCCGACGACGGATGCGGCGTATGATCCGAACCCCGTGATCCGCATGCTCGCCGCCCGCCGGGATCTGCCGTCGCGCATCATCCGACGTCTGGCCCGTGATCCGAGTCCGGCCGTCAGGGCGACGATCGCCATGCGCCCGGACCTGGATCAGCGGACCGTGGAGGATCTCGCCTGGGATTCGAATGCGGATGTGCGACTGGCGGTCGCCCGACGGAATGATCTGAATGATCATGTGCGCGGCCGCCTTTCGGAGGATCATGATCCGCGCGTCCTTGACGCGCTGGGCGACCATGATGCGGCCGGACTGTTGCGCTCCGCGCCCGCCCCATTGGATGAGCCGCAACGAAGGGGGTTCCCGTGGTGAGGGAGCGGACCGTGGAGCGGCGACTGTGCGAACTGGCGCGACGGCATGGGGGCGTCGCGTTCAAATGGGTGTCGCCCGGCCGGATAGGCGTGCCCGACAGGCTGCTGTTCCTGCCCGACGGGCGGCTGTATCTGGTCGAACTGAAAAGGCCGGGCGGCCGGCCGCGACCCTCCCAGACCGTGATGCATGACCGGCTGGCCGCATTGGGCTGGCCGGTGCATGTCGTCGACGACGCGGACCGGTTCTTCCGGGAGACGGTCGAAGCGGACGCATGAGCCGTCCAACGGAACCATCGAAAAAGGACGGGGCATCATGATCGTCGACACGTATCAAGGCGAAGTGGACATGCGGAAGCCTATCCCCGCGATCATGACCCCATGGCTGGGCGCCGAACTGGAGGATGAACTGGGGCGCGACGAGACGTTCCGGATCATGGATCGGCTCATGGAGGCGAACGGGATCGGCGAACATGACGAGGCGATCCGCGTCGCCGAAACCGAGGCTGACATGTTCGGCGACTGGACGGTCCTCGCCTACGATCCCGACTGGGAGATCCGTGAAATCCGCGGCAACCGGTACGGGGTGTGCGATAACCGGCCGTACACGGGAATTCTTGAACCCGTCCGTTAGGCTTTGATCCGATCCAGTGCGTTTCGGCCGGCTTCGGCCAGTCGTGGGATATGCTGGCGGGCCGCCCATTCGGCCAGCCGCCGATCCGGATGATCCGCCAATTGGCCGGCGATCTCCCGGATCATCCGTTCGCGTCTCTGGGTGAAGATCCGATCGAATTCACGCCCGTACGCCTCCGTGATCCGTCGGGCGTCATCCGGGGCCGGCTCCTCGCCCCATTCGTCAAGATAGCAGAATCGGCTTCCGTAGTCGGAGACGAGCCGGGAGACCGCGAAGTCGTTGCGCGCATCCGCATGCCATTCCGATTTCGGATCAGCCCATTGGGGGGCGGAGATCCCTGTCCCCGCCGGTCGCATACGGGTCGACGGCCCATTCGCCGGAGTCGGATCGGCGCAGTCCGGTGGTGTGATCCATCTGCCGGTCGAATATCGTTGTCGAATATCGTTTCAAGATCGGGATCATGGGAGGCGATGTCCGTCTCATCCTGGTATCGGAGCCTGTTCGCCAGTCCGGTGAGCAGGCGGATCGGATCTCGATCGTTCGACGTGTCATCGTACTCGTCGGGGTTCATGGGGAGGTGATCGTATTGGAGGATCGTGTTCCCGCCGGCCCGCCAGCGGCTGTCGTAGGCGCCCATGATCGCCGCGCGGATATGCTCCGGCCTGTCTACGCCAAGATCGGTGACGGTGAGCGTCACCCGTTCCGGATCAGTGTCGCCGGTCCGCCATCGTGCGATGGATTCGACGAACCGGTGCGGATCCTGTCTTTCGATGGTCGCGTCGATGAGCATGAGACGGCCGGTGCTCCGACTGCCGATCAGGAGCCGCCCGTCGGCCGGATTGTCGGTGACGAACAGATTCGGATCATGCAGATCGTCGAAAATGCCGCCGATCGTTTCCTTCAACCGATCCAATCCGTTCCGGCGGGCGAGGCCCGCATCCAGACGGCCGAGCGTGTCCGGGTCGGGCGGGATCAGGTCGGAAGTCGCCGTTCACGCCGGTTTTTCCGTCGTAGTTGCCGGCAACCCTGGCTGGCAGTCCTTTAGGCCTGTGGCTCATGCCGTTCACGTCGACGACCATCAGATGCCCCTCCTGCGATTGAGCGCCGTGTCGAGCCGCAGGTCGATCAGCTCCTCCAGGCCGGGTTCGCCCGTATCCGGATAATCCAAATGACGTTCCCCGTCCGGGCCGGTGGTTTCGATCCATGGGACCGGCAGGGGGGAGTCGGGGCCGACGATGCCGACGCGCATCAGCTCCCGCCCCTGACGGTCGCCCACGTAGACGACCGGATCACCCGTATTGCCCGGCCAGACGGTCACGTCACGCCGGTTCATCGTCGCGTTCGCCAGAGCGTCGCGAAGCTCCGGCTCCCGGTCGAGCCGATCCTCCCATTGGGGCGGCGTGTCCCTTTCCGCGCAGTAGACGACATGATCGGACGCGTCCGTGTAGAACATGTCGTCCGGATCATCCGGATCTGTGATCACGCCGGCGGGCTGGATCGTCCAGATGCGCACCGAATCGATTCTCCCCTCCCGCCAGTCTTTGACCGGCTGGAGATCCATCCATGCGGGAGGCTCCATGACGGTGGCGATCCGGTACGCCTCCGGCGCGCCGTCGGGGAAGGAGATGCCGCCCGAAAGCGCGCCCGCGGGATCGTATTCGATCTCGCACCCCCCGTTTCCGTCGAAACCGTGGGCGGTCAGACCGTACCCGTCGCCGCGACGGCTGAGACTGATCGCCCCCTCGTACGGTTCCAGCAGGCCGGCGTTTCTGAGCGCCGTCATCCTGTCCGGCCATGTCGCATCCAGTCGCGCCTTGTTGTCCTCATCCAAGGGGAGCGTCGGGTCGGTGATGTCCGAATCGCCGCCATGCCCGTCGTTCCTCGACTCGTATCGGCCGCCATCCGGTCTGCCTTTCGCCGTATGGCTCATCCCGTTCCTGTCAACCGTCATGATCCCCGTCTCCTTACGGTCACGCCTTCGGGCTGCTTCGTTGGGAGGCTCCTATGCCATGACCGGAGAAGAATACAGGGGCCGGCCTCCCATCCGCGGGAAGACCGACCCCCTGTCATGACGCCCGTCGGCGATCGGGACCGGAGGCTACTCCTCCGTTCCCTCATTCGACGGCGTGTCGGCCACCGTCGCATCATCGTCGGCTTTGCGACGGCGGAAGTGGGCTGCGAGGGCGACGGCCGCGCCGGCGAGCGTGAGGATGATCACGCCGACCAGGGCGACGCGGATCGTCGACCCGGTTTCGGCCAGCGTTTCCGCGGCCGCATCCAACACGGTCCTCTTCGCCTTCACCGTGTACGTGCGGGAATGGAGGCCGTCGGCGCTGGTCGCCGTCAGAGTGGTGACCGTCCCATCCGCATGCTTGGTGACGCTCATGCCCGTCGGCTTGTCCCATTGGGCGGTCGTCACATACCGGTTCGGATCATTCACCGACACCTCATATTCGAGCGTATCCGGTTTGAACCCTTTGACGGGTTTCCCGTCGACGCTGATGCCGGTCAGTTCGGCCTTCGACGTGGCCGCGGTCACATACGTGACCTCATACTCGTGGGATGCGTACGAGTGATGGTCGGGGGCGAGCACGCCGAGCGTGTACCGCCAGGTCATGCCCTTCACCCTGCCCGACTGGACTCGTACCGTCTGCCCCTTCCACGTCTCATACGCGAACGAGCCGCCTTCGGGGATCGTATACGAATCCTTATCCGCCCTGTGATAGTCGCCGTCGAGCAGCCAGCCGACGCTTTTCACCCCGGTCTCCGACTCGGACGGCGCGTCAGCGGTGCCGCCCGTGTCTGTCGCATCCTTTGGCGTGAACGCCTCATCCGCGGTGGGGGTCTTATGGTCGCGGACGAGCGTCACCGTATACGTGCGGCTCGAACCATCGGATGCGGTGACCGTCCAATGCTGCACGGTCGTGTAGGCGGTCTGGGTCGCGTCGGATGCCTTCACGGTCTGTCCGTCGCGGGCCACCGGCCCGACCGTCACCCTGTCGTGTTCGCCTGCGCTGATCGTGTAGTCGAGAATGTCGGGATCCCATCCTTGGATGGTCTTCCCGTTCACGTTGATCGACTCCAATGCCGCATTCGGGTTCTCGGTCTTGCGGATCGCCTTGTCGAACGGCTGGCGGATGGTGATCGTCCGGGTCATGGTCTTCCCGTCCTCGCCGGTCACGGTCGCCTTGACGGTGAACACTCGCTCCCCGTTGTCGCCGAGCCCGTTCGTCACGTCGGCGGTCACGTCCACGCCGGTCACGGTCTTCGCCGTGTACTGGTCGCCGATCGCCTCATAGGGGAGCATGGGCGCGGTGATCGTCGCGTCCTTCACGTCGGTGAGATCCTTGAACACGCCGTCGGGGAGAGTGATCTCACGTGATTCGCCCTTCGAGTCGCGGCGTTCCAGTGCGACGGTGAGGGTCGGATCATAGGCTCGGGCGGCGCTCATCGTCACGGTGACGGGCTGTCCGGCGACCGTCGCATCCCGCGTCGTGGCCTCCGCCAGCCAGAATCGGGCGGAAGCCTCACTGCGGGCGACGTGCGGCGCATCCCATTGCAGGGTGAGTTTCGACCCGTCGGACAGGGTGACGGTCTTCAGCGCGTCGGGGATCGTGTTGTCCCTGTTGAGCGTGTCCTGGGGGAGGGTGGCCTTGAAACCGGTGCCGTCCTTGACGAAGCGGATCGGATCCTTGTCCTTGACGGGGATCGTGATCTCCGTGCCGGTCCGGTAGGAGACGGGGATGGTGAGCGTGGCCCCGTCGGGAGTCGTGGCCGTGTATGATGCGGCATGTTCGGTGATGCCGAGCACGTTCATCACGGTCGTGTCCTTGCCGACGGTGGGGTTGAGGGTGCGTTCGTGGCCCTTCAGCCCGCCGGTGATCGTGAGATCCTTCGCGGAGGGTTCGCCGTCCGGTTTCCATTCGCCGCCCGACCATGCTCCCTTCGCGTCGAAGTCTTTGCCCTGGAACGTCCAGTTGGTGACGGTGAGCGCGTCGATGGCGCGGGTGAGCGTGCCGGTCCATGTTTCGAGGAGGGTTTTCGTCGCATGCTTCGCGTCGATGGCGGCGGCCCTGTCGTATTGGTTTTTCAGCGTGTCCAGGCCGGGTTTCGCATACGCGTCCGCGCCGTGGTCGAGGATGTCCTTCGCGTCCGTGAGTGTTTTCGAGAACGCTTCCGTGACGGTGCGGTCGGCCGCGGCGCGGCGGATCGTGAGCCTCCACGACTGGGGGATGCCCTTGTCGGGGGTGGAGATGATGATCGTCCACTCGTCTTCGTTGTTTTCCCCGACCGTGGATGTCCATCCGTCCGGGAGTCCGGTGACGTCGAACCGGAGGGTGGCGTTGGGGGTTTCGCCCTCATCGTCCGTTGACGGGTCGATGTCGAGGATGGTTCCCCTGCCGGTCCCGTCGTCGTCCGTGTGGGCGACGATCCGGGTGTCCTTCAGTTGGGAGCGTTCGTATGTGGTCTGCGCGTCTCCGGTGTCCTTGTGTTCGCCGCTGTCGCCCGTCGGGTTCCGCATGGTCGTGTCGTCGGCCATGGCGGTGGCGGTCATGCCGCCCATGAGCGTGATCGCCGTCATCGTGGCGGCGATGGGGCGTTTCAGCCTTTCATCCATACTTGTGTTCTCCTTGCGTTCGTCGTACGACATGGCTTTTCTATGCGCCCAGCCACCAGGGGCGTCCTCCTGTGGCGGGGAGGCTTCCCGTCGTGCTTCGTTTCCATTGCGCGTAGAGGGTGAGTCCGGTTTTGACGAACGTGGAGGAGGCTCCGGGGTTGACGGCGGTTCCGGTCCCGTCCGGTTTCGTGTTCCATCCCGTGAACGTGTAGCCGGGGTGGGTGAACCCGTTGTCGCGGATCGTGGCCTTGTCGCCTTCCGGACCGCTTTGGGACGGGGTGTCTCCTCCGGTCGCCCCGTTGCCGTCGTAGGCGATCCATCCGAGCGGATGGCCGGAAGCGTCGTTGCTGGTGAGACTGTTCGACAGGGTGAGCGTGCCGCTGCCGCCGGGACTGCTCTGCCAGTCGATCTTCGCCCTCTGTCTGACCCCGTTGACGGTGAAGAAGACGCTGGGGCCGTCGAATCTGACCTGCGTGGTGAGTCCGAGCTTTCGCGCCTTGTCGTAGGCGCTTTGCGTGATCCGGTCGCTCATGTCGTATTCGGGGAGGCTGTCGTCTTTCAATGGGCCGAGGTTGACGGCGTACCACCATGAGCCGTCCTTGTCCTTGAACATGGCGCGCTGGCCGCTTTTCAGCGTCTTCGCCGCGTTTGCGGGGCTGCTGATCGCATTCGCGGAGGCGACGGTGATCGTGGTTCCCGTCCAGCCTCGGACATCCCTCCAGTCGAGCACGCCGAGCGTGTTCGCATCGTAGCCGAGCCTCCACTGGTCATGGAATCCGTCGGTCGTGATTCTGCTGATCGGCCCGTCCAGTGGGGTGATGCGGGCGGTGAGGATCCGATCCTGGGTCTGGGGGATGGCGGGGGTTTGTCCGGCGAGGATCCTGTTGATGTCGTCGCCGGAGCGGCTGCTCCAGTACATGGAGAAACCGTTCGCGAAGGAGTTGCGGGAGGTGACGTTCAGGGCGCGGTCGAAGGTCTTCCTGTTGGTCAGCGCGGTGTTGGGGAAGGCGAGCGTGCGCCCTGCTATCGTCCATGTGCTCGTGGTGCCGAGCAGCGCGCCTCGGGTGGTGGCGTCGTTCCACAGGGTGAATTCGGGGCGTAGCGTGAATGTGCTTGAGGAGAGGCCGGCCGTGTACTGGGTGGCGGTGAGGATGATCCGGTTCCCGTTCGTACGGTCGATTTTCGCGTCGAACAGCCGGTTGCCCGCCGAATCGTTGACCGTCGGGTTGAGGTTGATGACGGTGTTCTTCCGGTCGTTGCGGAAATGGGATTCGCCTGTCGTGCCCAGTGGGATGATGATCGTGTCGCCTTGGCTGAGTCGCCTGCTGACGGTGCCGTGGATTTCGAGGCGGATGACGGTTTTGTTGCCTATAGGGGTGATCCCGTTGACGGTGGTTTTCCCGTCGATCGTGTGTTTGACGACGGCGCCGGTCTGGTCGGTGAGGTTGAGGGCGGTGGAGCCGATGTCCTGCATCCGGTATGAGGAGGCGGCGTGCGCGGGGGTTATGGCGGTCAGGGCGAGGAGGAGTATGGCGGTCAGGCAGGCGAGCCTACGCCCCCCCCCGCGGGTTTTCAGCATGTTCTTGTTCATGCCGGTTCGGCTATGCCGGTCGGAGGCTGTCTCTTTTACCCATCTGACGTTCCCGTCGAACTCACGGGTGTAGTTCTAGGGTGTCTC
>NZ_JAFEJR010000023.1:0-41158 GCF_018555335.1 Bifidobacterium sp. SO1
TACCGCTCGCGGCGCGCCTCGCACATCAGGCTCCGGGTCGCGTACTTGACACCGTCGAACACCCACTTGCCCACCTGATCTCTCCTCTCGGATCATCAGGCGTTGCAACGATCACTGGAACCCGCCAATGCGGCGAGAAGGGCGAAGACTGTCAACTCCCTCTTGGTTGATGATTTGATCATATTGCTTTGCTCCTTATTGGAAGGTTCGTTCTGCTCTTTTCTAGAGTAGAGAGAACCTTCCAACAAAGAGCTTTCGAATGGTAAATCAGCGTAACAATGCGGCCGTCCGGCCGGAGATCGCGAAGCATTGCGGTTCGTCAAACCCGATCCATGCGAGATTATGATGCTCCCACACCTTCCACTCCATATCACCGCCGACCAACAAGCGTCCGTTCGTATCCGCGAACACGGTCAGCTTCCCGTTCGGGAGGAGAATACTACCGGGGAAGAGGACACCGCTACTGGATTTCTCCTGCTGGTCCAGACCACTGGTGCTTCCTTTGACCGCATCATAGTAGGCGTTTTTGAGCGTGAGATTCTTGGTGTTCGGGAAATTCCACATGATGCGGGAGGCGGCGTCACGGTAACGGTTCAGACTGTCTCCTGACGAGTTCACGTAGGTTGTCCGGTTGACGCCGTTGATCCAAATCCGCCAACCGGGAATCCACGCGTATGAGTCCGGTGTGGTGACGTTCACGACGATAGCCTGACCGTCCGGAATGTTTTCGAAGTCCAACGACCATTGTCTGACACCCAACCGGGTTTTTGCCGCATCCAATTCGGTCGTGTTCAAGTTGAACACTTGCCGGTGTTTCTGTCCGTCTCCGGTGAAGACGATTTTCCCTTCCTTGGTGATGCTCATATATTGTTCGCCGGCCGCCATGGAGACGAAACCATAGTTGGGGATGTCCGGCGCTTTCTCATAGGTGATCCGACCTGTCGTCGGTGTCGCTCGTAGTTGATTGGATAAGGGTTTGAGGCTTTTGTTCACGTGATCGTTGAAATCGGATTCCAATGTTCCATCACCGTCCATGTCGACTTTGAGAGCATTGGTTTTACCGAGTTTGGTGAGGGTCTTCGCGTTTTTCTGATTCTCATACGCCCATCGCATGTAGCTTTGCAATGGGGTCATGCCACCATCGGACGAGGCATCAGGGTTGATCCCCCATTTGACCAGTAGAGCGCGAATGGTTTTCTCATTCGCCAATTGCAGGTTCCCGGTCACGGTTCCGCCGACCCGGATATTACCGCTGGCGAACGAGTCGACGGCTGAGGTGATGTTCCCTCCAACTGCGAGCATGGTCGCATTCGCCGGCGGCTGATATCCCATCCCCCACATGACTTTTCCGGCTAGGGAGATTCCACCCTCGTTGACGAGGTTGCCGCCGATGATCATCGACCCTTCGGACTCCCATAGTCCGTTGATTTTCATGTTTCCACCCGCGTACACGCTGACGGCTGGATCTTCGATGGCTTGGACGGCGGCGGTGATGCAACCAGTTGAATCACTCGCTAACGCGCTGGGGGGGGGGTGATGGTTAAAGCCAATAACGTGGATATCACGATGGCTGTTCTTTTCATTGTGATGGTCATGGTTCCTCGAATCCTTAACGTGCAAAACTGAAGCTGACGTTTCTCACAATACGATCCAAGGAACCATGATTCTTGTTGAGAAAGAAAACTAGGCGATGTTCGCCTTCGTCGCACCGTTCACCGCGAAACACTGAGGTTCATCGAAACCCGTCCACGCGATGTTGTGATGCTCCCAAATGGTGAGCGTGAGGTTCTTGCCGATCAGGAGTCTCCCGTTCGTATCCGCGATATCCGAGAAACTGCCTCGTGGAATGAGGATGCTACCGGGGAACAACACGCCTTTACTGGTTTTTGTGGTCTGATCGATACCTGTGTTCGCCCAGCCGCTATTGCCTTTCACCGCCGTATAGTGAGCGCCCGAAAGCGTGAGGTTTGTCATGTTCGGGAAATTCCACATGATACGGCTTGCGATGTCTTTGAACCGGTTGAGATCGGCTCCGTTCCCGTTGACCTTGGATGTGTGATCCACGCCGTTGACCCAGACTCGCCAACCGGGCACCCAATTATAGGATGTTTTCCCGGTGACGTTGATGACGATGGCTTGTCCGGTTGGAATGTTCCGGAAATCCAATGACCATTGCACATTTTTGAGTGTGTTTCTTGCCGCGTCCAAAGCGTTCAAATCCAAGCGAAACACTTGCGCATGCTTCTGATTGTCGCCGGTGAATACGATGCGTCCTTCCCCGGTGATGGTCATCCACTGGTTGCCTCTGATTGATTCGAACCCGTAGTTGGCGACATCCGGGGCTTTCTCATAGGTGATGGTTCCGGTTGCCTGCATCGAATTCAGCTTGTCCGAGAGGGGAATGAGATTCTTGGTGACGTGATTGTTGAAATCGGATTCCAACGTGCCGTCCCCATCCATGTCTACTTTCAACGCGTTTGTTTTACCAAGGTTTTGGAGGATTTTCGCGTTCTTCTGCCCCGCATACGCGAACCGCATGTACGACTCCAAATAGGTCATTCCACCGGCGTCGGCGTCGGGATTGTATCCTTGCCGTTTGAGGAAAGCCCGCATGTTGGCTTCGTTGGCGATGAACAATTGGTTGGATGCGGTTCCTCCGACTCGAACGTTACCGCTGGTCCAAGCGTCCGCTTTGGTGGAGATTTTGCCTCCGACGGCAAGCATTGTCGCATTGGCGGGTGGATTATATCCCATCCCCCACATGACTTTGCCAGCCAAGCCGTTGAGAGCTCCGGTTACATTCCCGTCCACGACCATACTGCCTTCGCTTTCGGCGAGTCCGTTGATGGTGAGGTTTCCTCCGGTGTAGATGCTGACGGCTGGGTCTTCCGTTGCGTTTACCGAGGCGGTGATGCATCCTTTGGAATTGTCACCATATGCGGGGGGGGGGTGATGATTAATGCGGCAAGCAGTGTGATCGCAGCTGCCTGCAGTTTGGTTTTTGTTCTGATCATGGTGTCTTCCTTTTTCTGGGGAGTGATCGTTGACCGTGTTTTCCACGGTAGGTCTTTGAGTTGGTCTTTCATAGTCGAACGGGTAATCGTCGTATAGAAGCTCCCATGGTTTGAGAGAACAATACAGAAAAAAGGGGTGTGACGGACACCCTACATGCCCGCCACACCCCTATACCGTCAGACTACCGACGATCATCCACGTCCATGACGCTTCCGACCATTTGCATCCGACTTGCGCATCTCACGACGACGACTCAGCAGGATAATACCACCCGTGATCAGCACGCCGATCGACATGGCGGTGAACACGCTACGAGTCAACGTGCCCGTATCCACGTAGGAGCCGGTCAACGGCATGCTCACTGCGGAACGAGTTCCGTTATTGAACGTGGGCTTCGTAGTGGTGTTATCGTATTTCGCCGTGGCGGACAGTTTACCAAAACCATCATCGGTGACGGTGACGGTCAGCGTATGCTTCGACGGATCGTATTGGATACGCTTATCATCACCGGCCTTCTCCGTGATCGTATACGAGTAGGTTCCCGCCTTCGTATAGTCGAGCTTGGAGAACGTGATGGAACCATCCGCCTTGTTGCCTACTGTCTCCAACAGTTTGCCCTTGTCATCCTTCAATTCGAATTGGAACATGTTGTCGGTCATGACGACCTTGTTCCCGCCGAACGTATAGGATTTGACGGCTGACGGCGTGAATGAGGTTGGGGTCGCATGATATTCGTTCGTGAACGTCATGTTCTGTCCCGTCGGCTGGGTGAGTGTCGCGCTCATCGTACCATCCATGTTGTTGACCAAGTGGACGGTGAACACGCCGATCTTATCCGTATAGGTGACGCCTCCGGCCTTGCCCTTGGTTTCCTTGATACTATACGTCTTGTCGAGCGTGTTCCTGCCTCCGAGATCAACCATCGTATAGTTCAACTGTTGGAACGTGATGGAACCATCCGCAGCCGGGTGCGCGGTTTGCAACGCGGTGCCTTGCGCCTTGTCGCCCGAGTATAGGCTGAATTCGAACGTGGTGATATCGGTCTTGGACAGATCCTTGTTTTCGAACACCTTGGTGGCTTTAGGAGTCACGTGGGCGGGGGAAACAGTGAAACTGTTCTTGAACGACGGGGTGGCCGTATCCGGGTTCGGGGTTGTGGTGATGTTCAACGCGCCTTGCCCGTTGTCGGTGACGGTCACCGTATAGGTTTTCACGCTCGTATCATAGGTGACGCCTCCGGCGTTGCCTTGGGTTTCCTTCACCTTGTAGGCGAAGGTCTTCGACTTGGCTCCGGCGAGCTCAGCCTGCGTGTACTTGATCGGATCGAACGTGACGAGACCGCTAGCAGCCGGATGCTTCGTCTGCAGGGTCTTGCCCGTATCGTCGGTCAACACGAATTCGAAGTCTGTGATCTTCACGCCGCTCATGTTCGCGTTTTCGAACGTTTTCTTGGCTTTCAACGTGACGGAAGCGTCCTTCGGCTTATACGTGTTCGTGAACGTCGTATCCGCGTCGGTGCTTGATTGGGTGGCTACGAGCTGACCGTCACCCGGATCGGTGACAGTCACACTGTATTTCGCCGTGTGAGTGTCGTAGGTGACGCCGGGCGCATTGCCAGCGGTTTCCTTGACCGTATAGTTCCATGTCTTCGACTTGGCTGTGCCCATGTCTGCCATCGTGTACTGGATCGGCTGGAAGCCGATGGTTCCGTCTTCTGCCGGATGAGCGGTTTGCAGGACGGTTCCGTTCGCATCGTAAAGTTTGAATTCGAACGATGTGATTGGTGTGGTGCTCATTGCCGCGTTGGTGAACACTTTCTTTGCTCCGAAGGTAACTTCGACCGGGGCTGGAGTGTACGTGTTCGTGAACGTCGGCGTGGCGGTGTCCGGATTCGGCGTGGTGACGGCGTTCAGGTTTCCTTGCCCGTCGTCGGTTACGGTGACGGAGAAGTTTTTTACGGTCTTGTCGTAGGTGACGCCTCCTGCTGTCTGTTGGACTTCGTTGACTGTGTAGGTGAACGTCTTGGACTTGACCCGGTTACCATCCGCATCAACCAAAGCGCTGTCAGGATAACTAATGGTCTTAAAAGCCACATTCCCATTAGCATCGGCGTTCTTTGTTTCCTTCAGAGCATTCTTGCCATCAGTGGTTTCCCTTAGCTGGAACTGGAAGTCGGTGATCTTCGCGTTCGAACGATCGGCGTTCTGGAACACCTTCTTCACCTTCAACACGGTAGCCGTTCGATCATGGATCGGCCGATACCGGTTGACGAAGGTGGTACTGCTCGAACCATCGGACTTCGCCACAGCTGTCAACGTACCATCCCGGTTATCCGTGACGGTCACCACATATCCGGCCTTATGCGTGTCATAGGTAATACCATTATCCGCAGTACCCTTGGTTTCCATCACATAGTACTTAAACTGCTTCGTCAAGGCTCCGCCCATGTCTGCAGCCGTATACTTGATCGGCTGGAACGTGACCTTACCGTTCTCGGCTGGATGCGTTGTTTGCAACACTTTGTCGTTGCTGTCATACAGTTTGAACTCGAAGTCGGTGATCTTCGTCGTGGAGGTTTGCGCTCCGATGAAACTCTTCGACGCGGTGATCGTCGCGGACGCATCGTTGACGACGTTATCGTTCGTGAACGTGACGGTCGCATCCGAAGGGGTCATTGTAGCTTTCAGCACACCGTGATCGTTGCTGATCGTCACGGAATACATTTGAACATCGGTGTCGTATTGGACGCCCGGCAAACCGGTATCGACCTCTTTCGCGCTACGGTTGAACGTCTTGCCGATGTCATCGGCGGTGAACGTGTCCGTATAGGCGAACGTGACGTTACCGTTCGCGTCGAAGTTCTTGGTTTCCTTCACGTCACCGGTGCCGTTGCCCTTCAGATAGAAGTTGACTTTGAAGTCGGTGATATTAGCCTTGTTGGTGCCTTTGTTCCACACCTTCTTGGCTTTGTATCCGACAGTGATCGGAGCCGGTTTGACGGTGAACGTTTCCGAGGCGACGCCTTCGCCCATCAGATTCAGGTCGACGCTCATCTGCGCGGCTGTCCCATCATCCGCGTTCGTCCACTTGGTTTTGTCGGTGGTGATGATGTCGAAATAGTAGGTTCCGGCTTTCCACTTGCCGTTCGTGAATCCGAAGTTTGCCGGACTGAAGTTCGGAGAGTTCACGGATGCGGAACCGTTTTTCGGGATGACGAGATCAGGAACGGTTTGATCCGCGTGCAAAGCGTTTCCTCCCCCATCAGGTTTGAAGTTCAATCGTGCGGTCAATCCGCTGACCTTCAGCTTGTAAAGCTTGCTGTTCGAAGTCAGTGTGATCGCATCATAAA
Source organism: Bifidobacterium sp. SO1 (assembly GCF_018555335.1). Taxonomy (NCBI): domain Bacteria; kingdom Bacillati; phylum Actinomycetota; class Actinomycetes; order Bifidobacteriales; family Bifidobacteriaceae; genus Bifidobacterium; species Bifidobacterium sp. SO1. The sequence continues at coordinate 6,365 of NZ_JAFEJR010000023.1, forward strand.
CGGAGTCCCCGTCGGCTGCCGTTAGATCGGTGAGCTTTTTCCCGTTGGCCGCATTGTAAACGCCGGGTTTCTGATGATCCGCGACTTGTTTGATTGGAGTGTCGTTGAGTGCGATCGGCTCTTCGTGTCCTTGGGTTGAGCCGAACATGACCGCGATGATGGTGATGGCGGCTATGATCGCGGAGAACACGATGAGCATCAACCGGATTGGTTGTGTCTTGAGGTTGAAAGGCTTTTTTCCTGTCATGCTCGATCCCCTATGGTTTCTTCTGCTTTCTTCCGAACGAGATCGTTTTTTGGATGATCTTGTTCAACTGTTCCAACGTATCCATGTGGATCATGGGTTTTATGGTCGAATGCAGAAAGCTGATGGTTTTCTATGTGTGAGAAGGGTTTTTCGAGGAGACGAGGAAACGTTTTTGCGCATCACCGGGTTGTGCGCGCATCCGATGCGGCATGTCGCATGACCGGACGACGGGGGCTGAAGATCAGCATGACCGTCATCATCGCCAATGCGACGCCTGTGCTGTAGTACAGTATTTTCTTCGGATCGGCCATCGCCGTTTCCACCCATTGCACATCATGGTATGGGATGCGATGCGCTCGGATGATCAAACGTCTGGTGTTCAATCCCGGTGGATCGCACGTGTACAACGTGAGATACGTGTGATGCGGATCAGCTTGGATGGCTTTGTTTTCGGCGTCGGAACCGGGCTCCACGCGACTGATCTTGTCCACCTGCCAGGCGACGGTTTTCCCTGCCGCATCAGTGTAGATCATGCTTCCTAAGTCGAGTTCTCCAAGACGGTAGAACAGGTAGCGTAATCCCAATCCTCGATGAGCTGCGATGACACTGTTTCCGGGATCGCCTACCGGTAGTGTGGTTCCGTATACGTGTCCGGCTTGGGTTTCCAACGTGGTCTCTCCGGTGCCGTGTCCGATCGCCATGTTGACGCTGATGGATGGAATCCGGATAACGGCCATGTTAGCTCCGGTTCCCAGCTGGCGTTGATATTCACTGTCGGAATCATAGGCGGGTTGTTCGTTTCCACTGAACGGATCCACGGCTTCCCCCATGACGACTTGGCCGTCCGTCAGAATGTTCCGATCATATTCGGCGGCTCGTTCGAGTTGTGTTTGATCGTTCTGACTGACGGTGTTTTCGGCTGTTCTGGAAACCCGTGTCGGCTTGTCCATGAGCATGAGCGCCGTAGGCCAACTTAACAGGAGTGTCCCCAGAATAACGAGAATGAGACCGGTTGTGGACAGTCGTTCGACGAATCTGGTGACACGCCATTTGGGAATGGTCATGATCATATCCCATGTGGCGTTGCCACAATAGTCTGATGCGACTGTCGCAGCCGATCTCATTCTCTACTGTTCCCTTATCTCCTCAGATTGGTCACTTTGCCAGACCGGCGAACAGATCGTTTTCCGGCTTGGTGTCGTGACGCTTGCGGATCATCGAAGCCGCGCCGATCAGCACGAGCAGCGTGCCGACGATGCTGATCATGGTGATGCCGACGTACCCGCCGGTCTTGGCGAGCATCACGTTGATTGGCCGGTTCCACAAGGTCAGGTCGGAGGCGACGACGTTGGTCTTGTCGTCCGCATACCACTTGCCGGACTGATCCTTCTGACCCCAAGTGGCGGTGTTGCCATTGATGGTCAGACCTGCCGGAGCCTTGTTGGCTACTGTCGCGAAGTTGAACATCGGCTGGTTCCAAACCGGAATACGGTTGTTCTGGCTGATCGTGTACTTGAGCTCGGTCTGATAGTTCGGGATCACATAGTCGCCCGGAGTGTCCTCGAACACGGCGGAGATGGTCACGTCCTCGCTTTGAGTCAACTTCTGATAGTGAGTCGGCGGTTCGGTTTCCGTCAGCGTGTAGGTGCCGAGATCCAAGCCACGAAGACGCAGCAGACCATCCTTTCCGGTGACGAGTTCGGTGCTACCGGTTTCACCGGTGACGGCGAGACGGTAATCGCCCTTGGTTTGACTGGCGGACACGAACTTCAACACGGTGCCGTTCTTCTTGGCATCGGCGGTGTTCTTGTTGTCCTTGACGGTGAGCGTGAACTTCGCATCCTCCAACCCGACATTGGTGCTGGTGGAGGAACGCTTGTGCAGGTCGATGTCGTACGTCCACTGCTTGACGGTGACGTGCGGGGTGTCGTGGCTGCTGGCGCTGGTCACGTCGCTCGGCTTATCGGAGTAGTTGAGCCAGTTAGCGTTGTTGGTCTTGTTGCCGTTGGCGAGGATCTTGCTGGTGACAGTCGCGTTGTATCGGATCTGGATCTGGGAGCCGTACAGGGTCTTGGTCTTGTCGTTCAACGCGAGATCACCGTAGTTGTTGACGAGCCACTTGCCAAGTCCGATGACGAGACGGCTGTGATCGTTCGCATCGTTGGTCAGCGAATACCATGCGTCATGGGTTTCGGTGGTCTGACCGGTGGCGGAAGCCTGAGCGTCCGATGTTGGCATGGCCGGTTCGGTGGTTTCCTGAGTCGGTGTGATGACGGTCGGAGTGACCTTCTGCCCCTTCGAGTCAACGATCTTGTCTTCAGGAAGGGCCTTGCCGTTCGCATCGTACAGGGTCACGCCAGCCGGATACAGTTTGACGGTCGGTGTGCCGGTGATCTTCAAACCGTTGGCGGTGTTATCGATGATCCGGTACAGGTAGGTCCATGCGCGGCCATTGTCCTTGGCGTTACGGTAGGCGCTCAGATCCGGGACGCGATAGTTGACGACGTAGGGGATGGTGTCGCCGAGATCACTGGCGTTGTCGGAGGCATCCTTACCGGTGGTCTGGTTTTCGTCACGCTGCTTCGGGGACGGCGGATTGTCCTGATCGCCGTTCGGCGGGTTGGTTGGGAGGACTTCCTGATCTGCGACGTTCTTCACGGTGATTTCACCGAGCTTGCCGGTGGTGCCGAGATTCGCCGGATCTGATGGCTTGTAACCGTCGACGGTGGCGAGGTCTGCCGTATCGGCCTTGGTGGGGACGATCATCGGTTGCGTGGTGCCGGTCGTGTAGGTGACTTCGCCCTTCTTCCATTCGGTAGTACTGCCTGAGTCGAGGATCAGGTAGATGCCGGATCCTTGGGTCGCGGTCAACGGAACCACGCAAGTGTCTGCGACCTTGCAGTCAACGGAAACGCTCGGCTGGGTTTTCACCTTAGCCAATGCGGCCGCATCCTTGACGAGATTGTCGGCGAACTCGCGCACGCTACCCGTGTACGCCTTATCAGGTGAAATGTTGCCGTTGCCCTGCGGACCGGATTCGTTCCAGCCGAAACCGAAGCTTCCGGAAGCCTGATTGTTTCCGGTGTGGGTGGCATCCTTCTTATCCTGCTTGAAACCGCCCATCCAACTGATCGGGTCCTTGCCGCTTTCGGCCCAGCCGGGCAGCTTGGTCACGTCGGTGACCCCGGTGGTCTTGGCAAGGACACGGTTCAGATCGGCGCGGATCGCTGTCGGAGTGTCAACGGACACGCCGTCGAGCTTCTGACCGGCTGCCTTGTCCTGACTGCCGATGGACACGTAGGTGCCATCCACATAGTCGGCCAGCTTATAGGCGGTGAACTTTCGGCCGGCAAGAGTATACGAGCCACCCCTGTCGGCGGAGGCGGCGTGGATGGTGATCGTGTAATCATCCGCCGCGTTGGCGGTGGTTCCCGCCATGGCGAATGCTCCGAGCATGGCGAGGCTGACTGCGGTGGCTGTCAGTCCTCGCAGGAGAACGGATTTCTTACTATCCATTTGTTCTTCCTTCTCTAACATCAGACCCTTGCCGGTCTGATTGGATTTTCATTTGTTGTTGGTGGTGTTAAGTTTTGGATGAGGGGAACAGGTTGGTGGTTGGAATCTTTTGCAGGAGGGTTCCATTCGGCCTGTTCCCCTCTGTGTTCCCTCACGGTCGGTGACTGTGGGGGAAGTCTTCTGTTATTGCCGGGGTTCCGGTTCCTTGTCCAGGGTTTCCTCCGGCTGGTTTTCGGAGTGTCGTCCTTCCGGCTTGTGTTCCTTACGCCATGCCATTCGGCTCGCCATGTAGGCGAGTCCGCCGATGACGGCGCAGACGATGATCGAAACGGCGAGGATCATGACGTTGCTGCCGGTTTCGGCCAAACCTCCGACTCCCACATTGCCATTGCCGCCGAGGAGTTTCTTGACGACTTGAATTTTGTATGTGGTTTTTTTCAGATTGTCGCCGGAAGTGACGGTGATCGTCGCATTGCTGCCGTTCTTCGTGACGGTGACGCCCATGCCGGTGGTCTTGTCGTATTGGGGAACGATGGTCCACTGATCCGGATCGTTGACGGACACCTTGTATTCAAGCTTGTCGGGTTTGAACCCGTCCACTTTCTTGCCGTCCACGACGATGCCGGTCAGTTCCGCCTTATGCGTGTCTGTGGTGATGTACGTGACGGTGTACTTGTGCTGGCCGAACGTCATGCCGTCCGGCGCGAGCACGTTGACCGTGTACGTGTAGGCCATGCCGACGTTGTTGATGGACACGGACGCGGACTGGTTAGCTTTCGCCTCATAGGAGAAGGTACCGCCTTCGGGGATTTCATACGAATCCTTGTCGACCTTCACGTATTTGCCGTTCTTGTCGATGTACCCGTGAGAGGCGAGGTTCGTGTCCTGCTGACTGTCCGGGGTGACGGTCTGCTCCTGTTTGACCGGCTCGTTCGGCGTGAACTCGGTGACGGCGGTTTTGACCGGTCGGGTCACGGTCACGGAATACACGCGGCTCGCACCGGTCGCATCATCGATAACCGTCCACTCCTGACGGGAGGATTGGGCAGATTGGGTGACGTTGCCGGCCTTGATGGTCACGCCTTCCGGGGCGACCGGCAGAATATACGGGCTGGTGGTCGTATCGTTCAACGCGACCACGTAATCCAACCGGTTCGGATTCCAATTGTCGATCAGCGTTCCCTGCTCATGCTTGCCGCTCATGTTCACATAGATGCCGGTGAGCTTGGCTGGGGAGTCAGCTTTGATGTCGGCCGGTTCGAAGTTCACGTGAACGGTGTATTCGACGTTGTTCACGGTGATCTTCATGATTCGGCTGGCATCGTCTCCGAGCGTGAGGTTCTGCTTGCTGACGGTGGCGTCCACGCCGTTGGTGGTGGCGAGCGAATAGGAGTCGCCGACTGCCGTGTTGGGCAGGGTGATCGTGTACTCGTGCTTGTCCGGGGTGAACCCGTCCAAGTCGATGGTCTTCTTCTCCCCTTTCGGCGTGGTTTGTTCGATGAACAGTTTGCTGAAGCTCGTGTCTTGGGTTCGGTCGGCGCTTACTTCGATCGTGTACTTTTGGAGGATGGTCTGCTTGGTGTTCGGATCGGTGATGGTCGCCTCACCGGTGGCGACGCCGTGCAGGGTCACGAATTTCACGGTTCCCGTGTCGGTCTGCTTGTCCACGACGGTGGGCTGCTTGTCCCATGTGATATTGACTTCCCCGTCGGAGAGTTTCACACTGGTCACGGGGTTGCCGTCGGCGTCTACCGGCTGGTTTTTCGTGGTGAGGGTCGCGTTCGGCGCGGTCGCCTTGTACACGGTGTTGCCCTGATCGTCGGTGGTTTTCTCGAACGAGGTTTCGCCCTTCGTGGTTTTCAGTTTGATCTCATTGCCGAGCGTGTAGTCGAACTTCGCGTTGAGGTCGAACGATGGGGTGCCGCCGTTGGTGAGATCGCCTTTGGCGTCCTGCTGGTAGTGGCCGATGCCGGAGAATTCGGCTTTGCCCAACGTGCCGGTGTCCTTCGCATCGAGGTTGCTTGTCGTGAGATCGAGCTTGCCGGTCAGTCCGTTGCTTCCTGTATAGGAGGATTGCGTGTCCGGGTAGACGGTCAACGGGTCGGCCGTCAACGTTTGGGAACCGTCCTTGTTGGTGGTCAGATCATAGGATTTGCCGTTGAACGATGCCTTCCACGTGTCCTGACGCGCCGCCGTGACGGTGAACTTGACAGGATAGGACGCCTGCTTCTTGCTGGCCGGATCGGTAACGACGACAGTGCCGGATGCGACGCCGGTGGTGGAGATGATGGTTTTGCCGGTGGAACTGTCGGCCGTGAGCTTGCTCCAATCAACTTTGAGCTTGTCGCCGGTGGACAGAGTGATGTCGTTGAACGGGACGGTGCCGTCATTGTCGAGTTTCTGCTGTGGAATGTCTGCGGTCCAAGCATCCCCGTCCTTCTTGTCCACGTTGCCGGACAATCCGCCGCTGAGGCTGATGGTCTGACTGGACACGTAGTCGTAGGGGATGGTCACGTTGAACGATGGGGTTTTCCCTTCGGCATCACGCCGGTAGGTTGCGGTGCCGTACACGTGGACTTGGCCGATGAAATCGGTTTTCACGGCCTGCATGGCTGTCAGATCACGGTTCAACGTGATCTTCTTCCCGTTGGTGCCGGTCACGGTCAGGGTTTCCGGTGGCAGGCTGTCGATCTTGTCGACGGACAACTGTTGGGAGCCGTTCTGTTCGGTCGTGAAGCTGAGGGTCTTGCCGTTGACGATGGTCGTCCACGTGTCGGATCGGACGGCTTTCAAAGTGACGGTGACCTTCCACCCGTCGCCTTGTAGTCCGTCTGGAAGGTTGACGACGCCGGTGGCGACGCCGTTCTTGTAGGTTTCGGTGTGGTCGTTCACGTATCGGGTGGACGTGTCCTTGTCCCAAGTGATGTCGAACGTCTGACCGTTGCTCAACGTGACTTTGTTGGCTGCCGGGTTGTCGTCGTTGTCCAACGTGATGTCGGACAGTTCCGCCTTGCCGTGGTCGAAGCTCACGTTTTTGCTTCCGTCTTTGACGGTGACTTCGCTGCCGTAGGTCTGCTTGTAGTTGACGGTGAGGGTGAAGTTGGTTTGGGTGCCGTCATCCGCCGTATGGGTGCCTGCGTAGAGCGCGGTTCCGGATTTGATGACTATGCCGGTCATGTTCTTGTCGTCGTCCGCTGGCTTGTTGACCATTTTCAACGTGGCGACCGGATTGCCGGTGGTGTTGTTGGCGTAGACGACAGCATCCTTGGGGATGCCTTCATAGTCGTCAATGCTTCCGGTGTAGGTGTTGTTTTCGTTCTTTTCGAGTGTGACGGTCTTGGAGCCGACTGTCGCTATATAGGAGGTGGTTGAATTTTCCACGGTTTTGGCGCTTGGCGTGTTCTTGTCGCCGTCGGGGGTGACCGCGTTCGCGGTGATGGTCGCGCCTCCCATGGTCGCCAAGCTCAATGTGGCCGCCAATCCGGCCGTGCCGATACGGTTCAACGTGTCGATGCCTGTCTTCTTCCCTGTACTGTTGGTCATAGGTGGAGTCTCCTTGCTGTCTGATCAAACAGTCTCCACGCTAACCATGTTTTGAAATGGTCTTGATTCGGTTTGAAAAATCCCGGTTTATTTTCCCAAAAACATGGGAAGGCCGCGCCTACCCGTTTTTTTACGAGGGATGCGCGGCCGTAAGAGAAAACCTTCGGTCAGTTGTTCCGCTTGACCACGGGAATCAACTGGGTTTCGTCGCTCCCCTCATCCGGGGTCTTGGAATCCGACGTGGACTCCGGCTGGGCCTTCACCTTCTGTTCGACGGGCGTGCGATACATGGACGGATGCTCGGGGTTGGCGATCCCCGCAGTAGCATGCTCCGGCTTACGGTCGACTAGATCTTCGACGCTGCTGATCGCCTGCTTCAACTGTTCGCGCACGTTGTCCTGCATGCCGATGGCCTTGCGGGCGATCTCGTCCTGCTTCTGCGCGTATGCGGATGCGGCGGCCCGAATGCTGGCGGCCTGACTGTTCGCCTCAGCGAGGATGCGCTTCGCCTTCTCCTGTGCCTCCTCTAAATGCTGGGCGGCGGCGTCCTTCGTGTTCTGCATCAGCTCCTCGGCCTGCTTGCGGCTCGTGTCGCGCAGGTCGTTGGCCTGTTCGGTCGCCTGGGCGATGAGATCGGCCTTGGTCTTTTCGGCGAGTTCCACGATCTGCTGGCCGGTTTCCCACGCGGACGAACGCTTGCTGGCGGTGTTCATCTTGACCTGAAGTTCGGCGATCTGCTCTTTGAGGCTCTTGTTGTCCGCCTCCAACTGGTGTCGGGTTTCGTCCGCGGCCTTAAGCTTTTCCTCACTGGATTCACGGATTTCGGACACCTGCTTCAACGTCTGGTTGAGTCCGTTGATCTTCTGGTTGCTGTCGTTGACGAGCTTGTTGTACTGTTCGACGAGCTGCTGGTTCTTGCCCTGCAGCTGGGTGATGCAATCGTCTACCTGCTGGATGTCGTAGCCGCGCATGCGGGTTTCGAACTGGGGGATGGTCATGATGTGTTGGTGGTCCTTTCCAAACCTTGTTTATGTGGACGCTATCAGTATAACAAAAACCGGCGATTAGGGAAACCAACCGCCGGTTTTGTCAGGACATCGGTAGATCAGGCGAGACGATGCCCCAACGCATCATAGATTCTCGTCTGGCGGGAACCGGTCTTCGGATTCTCAAGGGTCATGTCGAAGCACCCGTAAAGCTTCTTCCCGTCCTTGCCGGCAAGAGGCGCGTTTCGTTTCTTCAGGGAAGACACCCAATCCAATGGGAACTTGCTGTCGGCTCGGGAGATTGCGTTACGGAAGGAATCCTCATCCGCCAAACCGATCTTGTTGCCGTGACCATCGCATTCGAACTTGATGCTCTGATCCTGATCCTCCCATGTGAACCGGCGTGGATCATCCTTGTCGGTCGGCTTGTACATGGCGATGTCTTCGACGTTGTACCCGTACGGGTCGCCGTTCTTCCTGCGAAGCAGTCTTGCCGCGCCGGTCGTGTCCACAGGTTCGTAGAAGCGGCTGGCGGAACGTTCATTGACCTTGCGGATCTCCTTGCGTTTCTCCGCGTCAGGACGGTGATCGTTCGGATCATCCCAAATGGTTCCGTAATTCGTGCGTTCGATCGTGCCCCACATGGTCTGACGGTCGCCGCTGGACGGGTTCTCATAGTATTCCTTGCGGAAATGCAATGCGTTCTGACGCGGTGAACGGCCGTACGGGTCGGACGTGCCGGCCGCGATCGAATACTGGACGTCGGTAAGTCCTTCCTGCTGCATGGCTCGGGTCATACGGGTGACTTCATCGCCGGGCAGCATGACGGACGGGGAGCCGCCATGAGTGTTTGGGGACTTGCGCTTTTTGAGTTTTCCGTCGCTGCCGCGATACCATGCCGAGATGACCTTCAGATTGCCTTTCTTGTCGGCATACACGTACACGTCAGCTTTACGGGCTTGGGATTCGCTCATGCCGAGCTTCACGCATTCGTGACGTGCTTTGACTACCGCTTCGGCGAAATCCTCCGGATTGGCGGTGTATACCTTCGCGTCGGGACTGTTGAACGCGCTCTCATTGACTTTTTCCGCCAATTGCGCGTTCACCACCCCGTAGGTTTTGCCGTCCTTGCGGCCGGAGGTTTGCGCGGCGCGGCCGCCGAAGGAGGTTTCGCCTTCAAGCAGCTTGTCGCTGACCGGCTGGAAGTCGTGTCCACGGTTGAACGAGAACGTTTCCGGCGGAGCGCCCTTGTCGTGGTTGATGACGCCGAAAGTGGACTGGCCTGATGCGGCGATGGCGAACTGTTCTCCTTCGTCGTTGCCGAGCAGGTGGATTCGGGACATCGTGTCGTAATGCTTCAACTGGTTGAACACCGAACCTTGGGCGCTCATGTGCAGAATCGTGCTGCCGGACTCCATTTGGCCCATCTCGTTGATGTAGTACTTTTTGATCTGCCCGCCGGCCGAATACTCGTACCAGCCGGGCTTGAGGTTCATCTTACGGAACTGGCCGTTCGGGGCGCGCAAGTGTTTCTTCGGATCCCATGGTATATCTGCCATCACTGGCTCCTTTCCGTTGGGGGAAGGCGAAAATTAACGGTTTTAGCGTATTGAGCTGGAGCGTGGATTCCCGTTCGGATTGGAAAACCGGTGATTGTTTTTCGGAACTTCTGGCGTTTTCCGCTCATCCGGTTCGACCGCCTGTTTTCTGGGATGTTTCGATCGTCGGATCCAATGCCAGAGGAACCGGAGCCAAGCCGAAACGAACAGTATGAGGGAGAATGCCAGACAGCCGAGCGTGATCAACGATTCTTGTGGAGTAAGCCAACCGTCCAATGGGACGAAGAACACCATGTAGATGACGGCGAACACGGCGACCAGAACCGATATCAGGGTACGGGTCAACGCTTGCCGTAACGTCACAACAGTCTCCGATCATGCTCAGCCCACGCATCCGATGCGGATTGTGGGATCGCCGCCGCGATCTGAAACGAGTCGGGCACCGGCATGACCATGAGTTTGACCACGTGCCGTCCTCCCATGCGCAGGTTCGGCAGTCGGATGAACGCGACGCCCTTGCAATGTTTTGATGTGAGATCATGCCATGCGCCGGCTCGTATTCCGGATTTGAGAATGCAGTTCACGGTTTCGGCCGCATTGTCGGGATCGGCACGGTCAACCCCGTACGGGTAAGCGACGCAGGCGATCACGATGAACTTCTCATACCCGCAGTACGGTTGCATCTTCCATTGGGTGAGCGCTGTGTCCTCCAACGCCTTGCCGACCCGTTCGCGAATGCCGAACGATCGTCCCATCCCCCATGTCGCCGCGCGTTTCGCGCCCCGCTGTCGGGCTACGAGATCACTGTCCGTGTAATTGCTGGTGATCCAATGCTTGTCTGTGACGGTGAACGACACCATGTATCCATCCGACCATAGGGGCTTGTTAGCCTGTTGAGCCCATTCCTTGATGATTTCCTTGCTGAGTCCGCCTGCTATCTGATAGCGGGGATTCTTGTCGGAGACGGGGATGATGATCACTTGAAGCCGGTAGTATTCGGATGGAGCGGTTTCAGCGGATTGAATGTATACGGTGCTGCACCTGTGCGCACTGTCGTCGTCGGGCCAGAGTTTCGCGTCTGATCCCCCGTCGATGATCGGTTTGACGGTTTCGGCGGCTCGAGCGGGGAACACGTCGCCTGGAATGGGATAGGAGACGACGATCAACGCGACGAACCGTTCGACCATCCATGCGCGGCCTTCTTTTTTCATGGTTTTCCATTCGGCTTTCGCATAGTCCCGAAGCCATTTGCGTCGTCTGGCCCGTAATGTTTCGGTTTGCAGAGTGTCGGTGCCGCTCCACCATTCGATTGGAATGGTGAACGTGTGATAGTAGCCGCCTCGTTCCTGTTCTACGCTGAGTTTTCTGCGTGATGCCAAGGTCGGTGAATCCTATCGGGTGAAGTGCGGGTAGACGCCGAGGCAGCGGAAGCAGAGATGTTCCATGCCGCTGCCGGTGGTTGGGGTGATGGGTGCCCCGCATTCGCGGCATGTGCTGTTTTTGTTTTTGTGGGTGAAGAAGAATGCCATGAATTTCAAGATTTGTCCTCGTCTGGTTCGGAGTCGCAGATGGAGTCGATGAGGATGGCGAGCATGGTGAAGCCTCCGGCCACGAGAAGCGGTGTGAGTTCCGGTATGAGTATTCCCAGTACCAGACTGGCTGTGAATCCGCCTGTGATGAGTAGGATTCTGATTCGTGTCCGCATCCTGTTGTTCATCGTCGCCGACTCCGGTTGAATTTGTGTGTGAATAAAACCAGAATAACTAATAAAATGGGAGGGAGGGGTTTGAGAGGGAAAACCGGCGCGCAAGAAGGAGCCGTCCAAGCTGTTCTGCAAGGACGGCTCCTTTAGAGGAACGAGGTTAGGCGGCTTGGCCGATCATGTTTTCGGCGGCGATCAGCTGCCAATCGCTGAACTCGACCTCCTTCGGATGCTTGTCGTAGCCGGTTCGGATCGCCCACCGGGCGGCGGCGTCGACACCCGTGCCGAGACCGGCGTCCTCGCCTCGTTTCACCATTTCCGCGATGCCGAGCAACGCCTGACGAATGCTCTGACCGGCGCTCTCGTTGATCGCCTTGTTCTTCGGGCCGATGATGAACGGCTGCCAGTCGCACGCCTCGTCCTTCTCGAACACCCAAAACTGCATGGCCTTCGGAGTCTTAGCCAACCGGTCGAACATGTGGGCGGGCAGTTCGGAAACGGCCTGACGGTAGAACACGGCTTGGATGTGATACCCGTAGTTGAGCACTTCCTTGGCGAAGTCCTTCCGGTCGGCGCTTTGGGCTGTCTTCAAATCAACGAGGTAATCGGTGCCGGTCGGGATCAGATCAGGCTTGGCCTTCAATTCCAAGCCGGTTTCCTTGTCGGTCCAGATGATGCACTGTTCGCAGGTGCCGTTTTCGATCAAGCTGATGTAGTCGGGCATGCCTTCCTGAAGGCTGGTGAGTTCGATGTTTCGCTTCATGCGAAGCAGCTTCTGCATGTCCGGGTAGGTGACGACGATGTTGCCCTCCGCGATCTGTTCGTCTCGCCACTGCTGGTTGGCTTTCTTCTGGAAGGTTTCGCCTTCGTCCAAGCTGACGACGGTGGCGGTGTTCATGAGGTAGGCGTGGAATGCGGTGCCGAATTTCATGGCCGGGGTCGGGGTGTGGTCGCCTTGGAGGCGGTTGTATCCCCAGTCGGCGGGGTTGTGGAGGAACGCCTTGAGCTGGCTTTGGTCGAGTGCCGGGTGGGCGAAGTATTCCGGATCGTCGTAGTCGTAGAGTTTTGCTGTCATGGTGTGCTCCTTTGAAAACAACCTCTTTTATGTGGACGCAAACAGTTTAACAAATGGTGTGGATAAAAAAAGAACCCCGCCAACGCCGCGACAGCGAAAGCGAGGTTCCGAACTGAGATCACTTCTCCGAATCCTGCGAATCATCGTGCTTCAGCTCATCCTCGGTCAGATCAGCCGTATCAATGAACAGATCGGCCTCACCGTTGTCAGGGTTCTGCACGATGTGCGGCTCATCGTAGACGATCGGCTTGCCGGTGGACGGGTCGAACTCCGGATCGACATGCACCGGATCCAGTTCCAACACCGGTTCGCCATCCGCTTTGAGCTGTGCGATCTCGACCTCCTGCCATGCGCGCTCCCAAGCGGCTTCCTCGTCGGCGTATCCCGGATACGGTTCGATGTGGCGGGTCATCCAACGCATCATCTGCTCATCGGTGACCGGCTTCGACGGGAAGAACTCCTCGGTCAGACCTTCCGGAATCGGAACGGTGTACGGATGTTCTCGAGCCTCGCGCTCGGAATCTTCGATCGACTGGTATTCGACCTTGACCTTGCCCATGTCCTTTGCCATGTTCATTTCCTTTCGTATCTGCACCGCTCGTTCCAAGAAGTCGATGATCTGCAAGTAGAGGCCGTGAGGAATATCGGCTGGGTTCTTCTCCCATTTCTGATATGTGGTCAGGCTTACGTCGCAGATTTCCGCGACTTCCTTTTGCGTGCGTCTTGCCTGTTTGCGGAGGTTTTTGATCGACAACTGGTACATGTGTGTATGCCCGTTCCTTTCGCTCGATCAGCGCCTTTGCATTTGGCTTGTTTCGTTTTGTTTGACGTTTTCAGTATATGACATGTTCAAAACTTTGTTTTTCGAGGTGAGAACAGTCAGTTGAACATGTTGGAATATAAGGCGACACGCTGTTTTTACTCATACGTGCAAAAATTGGTATTTGCCTCGCGTGCAGAGGACAGGTTCACCTCTTCCCTGTCGTTCCGGCATCCTGTTTAGAGGTTCACTCCCGGTGAAGTCGGAGTGGACGGGGTGCTTGGCGTCGTCGGCGTCGAAGGCGCGGACGGGGTACTCGGGGTGGATGGCGTGCTTGGGGTCGTCGGAGTCGGGGGAGTTGAGGGAGTCGTCTGCTGTTGCGGGGTATACGTGTACTCGTATTGCGGCGTCGACTGTTGCTGTTGCTGCGCCTGTTGTTGGGCTTGCTGCTGGGCCTCCTCTTCGCGTTTCTTCCTGTCAGCCTCCTCTTTTGCCTTCTTCTCCGCATCGGACTTCTCCTTGGTGACGGAGGCTACGAGTTGCCGTAGCTTCGTTTCCGCGTTTACGGCGCCGGACAGATTCTCTTCGGATACTCTCTTCCCCCTCCATTCGGCGGCCAAGGTCTGCATGGTTTTCTTGTTGGTAGAATCCGGCGCGGTGTTCAACTTGTCCGCTTGACTGATGAGATCGGCGAGTTTGGACGACGTGTCATGGGTGAGAGTATTGATGGCCGTCGAATATGCAGTACTGGTCTTCTCATATTGCTCGTCCAATTGTTTGCCGGTTTTGGTGATGGCTGCTACGGTCATGGGTTTCAGGTTGGCGACCTGTTCCAGTTTCGTCCGCTCCCCTACTACCGTCTGGTCTTTGGCTACGGGGCTTTGACTGATTTTCTGGATGAGGGTTTTGGCTTTCGCGGTCTGCTTATCCCAGTCGGCTTGCGCTTTGGTGAGTTCGTCTTCCTTCTTCTGCCGTTCGATCTGCGCCTGATGCTGCTGTTGGCTGTTCTGGTAGGAATGCCATGCGTATGCTCCCCCGGCGATGATGAGTATGATCGCGAGCAGTGCCGCAATGGTTATGGCGAGGAAACGGAGGAATTGTTTCCCGAAGGAGGACTTTTTCTCTTCCGTTCCTTCGGAGAGTATGGAGGTAAAGGAATCCGGATGTTGCGGTGTTGAGGAACCGTAGTTTTCCGAAGGTGTGGGATCGGAATGTGGTTCTTCCGTACCGTACCATTCATTCCAGAGTGATTCCTCTTTTACATCCGGATTCTGCGAAGCTACGATATTTTTATGCTCCACCGGAATGGTTTCGGAAAATTGGGAAGGTGATGTGTTGGAATGTTCGGATACCGCACTGTTAGAGGACTGTTCTTTACCGGAATCCCGATTCCAATCGTCGTCCCAGAAGTCCTCGTCTGTATCAGCTTCCGAATATTGCGGATTTTGGGAACCGTAACTCTGTGAAGGCACGGCGTTCGGGTTTTCCGATGTTGGAGCATCATCCCATTGGTCATCCCAGAAATCGGACTGTTGTTCACTTTCGCCGTTTGAGATGTTTTCTGTTACGGAACTTTTATTCTGTGAGTCTACGACTGTGTTATCGTCCGCCCAGAAATCATTTTCGGAAGTATGAGAGTTTGAATCTACAGTTCCGTAAGGGTGTAGAGGTTGGGCAGCGTGAGGCTGTTCCGTTTTTCCTGAGTTGTTTCGTTCTTCTTCAGACTCGCGACTGTTTTCCCTCGTGCCGTTGTTGTCGGTTCTGGGAATCTGTGGAACCGTAGAACCGTGATTCTGAAACGGTGTAACGTTTTGAGATTCCGAAGCCGAAGCATTGGAAGAGTTTTGATTCCGTTCTTCTGTAACGTTGTTCTGTGGCGGTTCCGGAAACATGTCGTCCCAGAACCCGTCGTCCACGACTTGAACTCGGGTTCCGGGATTTCTAACAGTGTGATGTTCCGGTTCTGTAGATTCGTAAGGTTGCAGTTCCGCTAATTGGCTGTTTTCGGGTTCCGTTTGACGCCGGCTCTGACCATCCGGATCGTTTTTTGCAGTCTCGAGAGAGGATTGTTCCTCAAACCCGTCCAAAACGTCCCAAAAATCGTCCGTAGACGGGTTTTCATACGAAGTGGGAACATTCTCTCCTGCCGGGGTTGGATCGACGGTTCCGGCCACGTTTTCGACCGGCTGGTTCCCGGAGTTGATTCTTGGGGTTGAGGGGTAGTTTCCTGATGGTATGATGCCTCGATTCTCTGAAACCGTGGCTTCCGCCCGTTTTGAAGTTGAAGTACCGTAATTTTCGGAAGGTGCAGACTCGCTCCTTCCGAAAAGCGGGGTATTGCGGTTCTTTTCCATTCCGGATCCGGCGACTGCCGGCGTTGTCGAATCAGAGGGGTTTGAGGGTTCGGTTTCGGAAATCCGCTCCTTCACGAAAGAAGAGCGTTCGGAGGCTACGGTATTGGAATGTTCCAGCACTCCACTATCGGAGATGTCGGAAGTTCCCACAGTACGGTTTTCCGGAACTGTAACATCGGAATGCTCGAATGCGGAAGATTCACGATTGTTCGGTTCTGGAAAATCAGTGGTCTCTCCCCACGGATCATCCAAGAGTAGTTCCGTCTGTACATCGGAGAACTCAGAATCTTCAGAAGTCTGATGCTGTGAATCCTTCGAATCGTAGCTCTTCGGATTTGCAGCACCTCCCCTTTGTGCAATTTCAACATTCGGAGACTTCGATTCTTTGACTTTACGGTTCCACGAAGATACAGAACCTAAAGACTGTTCGGCTCCAGCATCGGAAAACTGTGAAGGTACAGCACTTGACTCCTTGGAAACTCGAGTACCGGAACTTTCGGAAAACGGAGAACTACCGTTCTGTGAAGCCGAAGACTTGGAACGTTCTACCCGACTAGAACTGCTCCTCTTGGAAGTTTTCACATTGGACTGTTTCGAGGGTTTCCGAACGGGAGGCTTCGCCGGGACGGCGATATCGTCATCGTCGTCCATCAGCAGAGACAAATCAATTTGATTGCCTCCGGTCAGCCAATCGTCATCAGCTCCCATAACCTACCTCGTTCGGAAAACCATTAGCATCTAATCTACCGTTCACATGTCCTTGGCGGACAGGTCACGTGCGATTCGTAGAGCCGCATCGGCTCCGCTCATATGGGGGACGTCCACGCCGGCCGCATACAGTTTGCTCGCGTGCGCTGCGGCGGCCGCTCCCCTCAACGGCTTGTCACGGTCGGCGACATCACGACCGTCCTCACCGAATCCGTCGGTGGGGAACCCATTGTCCGTATCGTCGTCCGTGTACATGCTGCCGTCATCCGGTTTCTCGGCGGCGGCTGGCACCGTGTTCACGATGTCGCCCCAACCCCAGTGTCCGGAGTTCATGTTGCCTTTCGGCGGGCGGATCTTCGTCAACCGTTCGCACAACAGGTCACTGTATGATTGGCCGGGTTTCTCATCGTAGAAGCCCTTATAAATGACGGGTTTCATGCCCGGTAAACGGATCAGGCCGGCTCCACGGGAGATGCCCGGCTGCATGATGTTCTCCGGAATCTCGGGAATGTCCTTCGCTCCGCCCAGCAGGTCTTCGACGGCGGTGGATGGTTGCAAAGTGGGGGAGATGACCGTGGTCAGGTTGACGCGCAGACCGGGGTCGAAACCGTCCTGCAAGCGGACTGATTGGCCGCAGAACAGGAAGCAGATGCCGCTGAATCGTGCCTTCTGGGTGATCTTCATCGAATACGTGATGTTGGCGGCGTGGATGCTCGCCTCGTATTCGGCGCGGATTCGCATCGGATTGTCTTTCTGGACTTTCGGAATGTTCACGTTTCCAGCCCATTGGGCGACCTCATCGCACACGAGGAGAAGTAGCGGGTTCTTCTCCTTCTCATCATCTGGCAACCCCCACCAGTTCTCCACCCCGTATTTCTTGATCAGTTTCGACCGGTAGGAGCAGATTTCAAGAATGTGAGCCAACGTGGCGGCGGATGATTCGATCCCGTCGCAACCCCAACCATGGTCGATGACCCACGGGCGGCACCATTGGAAGTCGACGCTCTTATCCTCGTCATCGCAGACAGCCAGATCGAAGCCGGCTTCCAATGCGGCTCCGATCAGCGTGTTGATGACGACGCTCTTGCCACTGTTAGCGGCGGCGGCGACCATGATGCCCGGCCCTGACTTCCAATCCAATGCCAGCCAGTCGCCGGTTTCCCGTCCACGGTCGGGGAGTTTCATACCCAAGTAGGCGTGACGCAGATCGTTCTTGCCGATCAGTTGTTTCGGACAGGACACGATCTTCGGGAATGTTGGGGGCGTGCCCGGATACACCATGATCACGCCGGTTTCAGGATCGGCTTTGAAGAACCAGCCTTTCTTGCCGACGGTTTCCACGGCCTCCTGCATCTTCGTGTCGAAACGGCTCGCCTGATAGGTGACGGTTCCTTCCTTGATGCGGATACGCCAACCGTTCTCCTGCGTCCGGTCGAGTCGAATGTTCCACGGTTGCACGCCGAGCACGTTCGCGAAAATCCGTCGCGAAGACAGGGTTTTCTCATCCAACTGCTGCAACAGCACCACGCATTCGGAAGCGGTGACGCGCATGAAGTCGATCACCGACCAGCCTTCGTTCTGCGGCTGGCTTTCCAGATTGGCGACGGTTTTCTTCTGAGCCGAGTCAACGCATTCGCTGACATTGAGCCGAATGGATTTGATCTCCTTGTTGAGGATGGCGCGAGCGTCCACTTCGAGTCCGCTCTTGCCGAACGTGCTCATCGGCGCGATGATCGCATACCGGTTGTTCTTGTCAACGTTCAGCACGCTGTACCCGTCGAACGAATGATCCTTCGCGGCTTTCTCCTGAATGAGCACCGTGAGCTTCATCATGTCTTCCGGATTGGTTTTGTCGAAACCATTGGGGAACAGTTTCGTCAACGGGATTTTCCGGATCGGCTTGTCTTTCGAGCTGACGGTCATGGTCACGCCGCCTTCCGGACTTGGATCGGGCAGCGAAGCTGGCTGATGGCACCGGATGCGGATTCGAACACGCCCCAGCCGAACATGTGCGGCATGTCGAACTGTTCCTGGTTGATGAGCATGGACGCGTACTCGTGTCCCGTGCTGTCGATCAGGGAGGTGACCGGTCCGATGCTCAGATGGGCGTGCGCACCGTTCTTGCGGAACAGGGTCTTCAACCCGTGTCCGATGGTGTGGTTGTTGAGGCATTGGCCGACGATCACGATGATCGTATTCGACGTGGAGGCGTTGCGGATCAACTGTTCGATGAGACGGCTGATGGTCTGATAGTCTCCGACCGGTTCGTCGTGTTCGATTCGACCGTTGAAGATCAGATCGAAATCATCGAAGGCGAACAGGAGCGGACGCAGGTCGGAGGGGGTGCCGTGGATGCGACGCTGCTGTTCCGCGACGGCGCGTTCCAACAGGTCGATGGTTTCCTGAACCTTCTCGTAGCTTCCGGTCATGATGGTCGGGGAGGGGAGAGGCCGTGGCAAACCCATGTAGGTGATGGTCATGCCAGCATCGGCCGCATTCTGAAGAATCCGATCCAACAGGATGCTTTTGCCCGCTGCCGTCCGGCCGGTGATCGTCAGCAACGGTGTTGCCGTCGTATCCCAGTTGATCGGGTTCTTCTTCTGATCTTCTCCCAGATTGAATTCCACTATGGTTCCCTTCCTTAATTGTGGTTTGCGTGGGAAAAATTGTTTTCGCAGGGGCGGCGGCTACCAGTCGACTTCCTCGACATCCGCATACGGGTCGTCTTCGTCGCCGTTTTCGTAGGGTTCCGTCTGTTCGCTTTGGCTGAGCATGTCCTGCAGTTCGGCCAGGTCGTTGATTTCCTCGCCGCCGGACGCACTGTCCTTGTCTTGGTTGATGAGCTTGGACAGTTCCTCTTCGGACATTTCGCCGTATTTCTCGGCTTCGGCCGGCATGAACATTGAATAGTCGATCGGTTCGGGCGGCGTATTGTCTTTGAACAGTTCCGCCAGCTTCTCCTGTCCGCCCGAATACCATGTTTGGACGGCCAACAGTTCACCTTGAGCGGTTTCGAAAATGCCTCGACCTTGCGGAATCTTCCCGCCTTCGCCTTTCAACGACTGTTGCAAACGGTTCGCTTCATGAAGATTCTGCTGGCTGACGACCCCGGCGGGAGAATCCATGCCGAGCAGTACACGCCCCAAGGAGCGGAAGAAAGCCGTCGCATTGTACGGTTTCATATCGTCCATCGTCAAACGTTGAGCGCCGAGGATCACGCTGATACCGGCGGTACGACCCTGCACGACGATCTTGCCCAACGCGCTCATGGTGCGTCGGATCGAATTGTTGATCGCGGACACGGCCGCATTGTCGTTGGCGAGCTGAATGTCCCTGTTCGGGTTCTGCGTGGTTTTGCCGGCTTCCTGCAAATACGAGTTGAACTCGTCGAAGATCAGGTCGATCGGCTGCACGTGCTTCAACTCGTCTTCCGACAGTCGGCTGGTGTCCAAGTCGTAGATGCTGCCGACCCCGTAACGGCTGAACAGTTTGACCCGTTCGGCCATTTCGTTGCGCAGCCATGCGATGACGGCTTCGGTTTCTCGCATCTGTCCCAAGCCGATGAACGCCAACGATAGGCGTTTCGCCCATTGGGTGAAGTCGATGCAACCCTTCGACGGGTCTACGAGGATGATCGCATGCCCTTTCATCAGGGCTTCGGCGACGACGATCTGCGCCAACGACGATTTGCCCGTACCGGATTTGCCGCACAACAGCAGGTGGAAGGTTTCCTTCACGTTCCAACACACGGGTTCGCCCATATCGTCCACGCCGATCGGGAACATGCGTGGTTTCGCCTGTTTCGCGTAATCCCAGTCGGCGAGGATCTTCGTCGGGAACGGACTGTGCTTGGCGAGCACCATGTCGTACATGGTCGCCCCATGCTCTTCGCCTCGGGGAAGAATGCGCCCGTACCCGTAGTTGGCGCTGGTCATGAACTTGCCGATGTTTCGTTCGGGCTTGTCCACGTCCAATCCGGCTGGAATCTGGAAGCGGGCCAACAGCACGTCATGATTCTGGGGGAGTACGCCAAGGGAGACGACTTGCGGGGTTCGACCGGAATCGTCGGTGATACCCGCCACACCCCACGCATCCGACAAAGCGAGTTGGATCAGCTCCTTTTGCGCGAAGCGACGCTTCCAATGCTTGAGATCATCCAACGCGAGATACGGTTGATCGCACAACCAGATTTCCGCACTGTCCGCGTTCTTCCAATTCCAGAAAATCCGGTTCGCGCCGACGGCCGCTTGTAGGTTCGCGCTTTTCTTCCTCACGTCGGCGACGGTCGCGCCGCCTTCCAAATGGAATTTGACACGCCAGATCGCAACATCCTTGCCTTCCTGTGTGCACGAATCGATGTAGACGATCGCCTTCGCCGGTAGCACGTCCAACAAGGCTTTGAAGATGATCGCCTCCGCATACTTGCGGTATTGTCCGGTCAACCGGTCGAGCCGGGATGGTGCAGGACCGGTCGCCGTGACGAGCAGCGCGTTCTCACCGTCACGGATCACGCCGATAAACTTCGCCTCGTAATCCAACGGACTCAAATCGAAACGCGCATAATCATCAGCCGTAGCCGGCGCGGACAGGATCAGGGGGAGCGTGGTCAACTCCCAACCATCGCATTCCACGGTCTTCTCACCGTCGTAGATCGCGACCGGCACCCCAAGTTTCGTCGGCAGAATATCCGCCCACACGCTCTGCTCAGCCTTATACCGGCGAGAGATCGCGATATAGTCGGCGAACGGTTTCTTCAACGTCACCCCATCCGGACGCCACTTGTTGCCCTTATCCGACAACGGGGTGTTCGGATCGGCGGCCAACACGAACGCGTCGGACAGGTCGGCGAACATCGGCAGCTTCATCGTCTCTTCCGGCGAGCATTCCGGACCCAACCAGTCGAAATCCATCTTGTCGATCGGATCACCACCTTCGGGCGGGCAATGCAATTGCAACAGCCAAGCCGCCTGTTCGGGATCATCGGACACGTCATGCGCTTCCACCAACGGACTGCGCTTGTTCCACACTTGAGCGGTACGCGCATACGCGATATCCGCCACAAGGGAAGCCAGCTTCTCACCCGCCTGACGGGATGTAGCTTCCGGCACACACGATTCATCACGCCCCAACACGAGACGCACACTCGACGGGTCGAACGCGAACTCACCCTTCTTCTTCTGCCGGGCCGGCAGCAACATGGCGAAACTGTAACCGGACGGACTCGTAACGGCCCTCACCGGTTCGACGCCAAGCTTGAACACTTGCGCGTTGCTACGATGCAACGTTTCCATACCCGGTTCGATCATGCTGTCATCCGGCTTGTTCTCGAACCGGCAGCGCAGAATGATCATCTTGTTGCCGTCAGCGCCGATCTTGCTGACCTGCGTCAACCACACGCCTTCCCAAGCTTTCTGCAAGTCACCGGTGGCAGTCCACTTGTCCAACAACTGCTGGTATTTGACCAGATCACGCCAATACGCGGCTTGAGCGTTCTTGCACAGTTTCCACGCGAGCAGGAGAAACACGAGCAACGGGAGTCCGATCATCGTGGATGCGGGCGCATAACCTACCATCATCGCGAACGCCAACACGACCAACAGGAGGATGGGGATGATCGTGACAACCAGTTTCACCCAGATCGGAGTCTTTGCACCGTACACGGCGGGAATACTCACACCCGAATACACGTGCCGGCGATCAACCTTCCGATCACCCATCTGCCGGACACCCATCGCAACCAGCCAGCCGAACAGAATGTTCACTACGGTCATCCACCCGGCACGCGCGTTCGCACTGACCATCAAACCGACGGCGATACCCATCCACCATGAGATGCGATGAACCGACAGCCAATCCTTCGACGGGGCGAAACCGGCGAGCATATCCTTCCACTTGTGGTATCGGGCCAACGCTCGAGGATCAGGCGAATCGCTTTTACGCTTCGTCGCCGCTTCAGGACGACGAGCCGTCAACCCGGCGACAAGTATGCCCAACCATAGGACGGGCATCATCGGCAGTCGAATCCACCATGCGGCGACACTCAACAGGATGAACACACCCAACCACAGGCTCGGCGGGATCGGCGTCGACTCCTGCTTGGTTCGACTGCGACTGGTTCTCGATTTGGTCATGATTTACACGCTAGGGAATGAATTTTCCCCGGGCGGGCTGAATTGAAAAAGAAAGATAGTGGTTGAAGGAGAGGGTAAGTTCTTAATGCGTTTGGTTGATCAGTTCGGTTGGGTGGTCGACCGGAACGGCGAGCTTCAAAGCGAGAAAAATTTTTCTCGCGCGTAGTTTATATAACTTGATTTATCTTGATATATAACTTGCTTATATCTTGCGGATCTGAAAGCCCTACTGCCAGTAAGGCTGAGAGGGTATTCCGGTGACAGAATTATGCAGAAGGGTGACAGAATTATGCAGAAGGGTGACAGAATTATGCAGAAGGGTGACAGAATTATGCAGAAGGGTGACAGAATTATGCACCCCAAGATGGCGGTAGCGGGGGGAAAAACCATGTTTGACATGATGTCAAAACGTTAGTTTGGCTGGTTTGCACCCCCTCGTTTTTCGGGGGTAAAACAACAGTTGGTGACAGAATTATGCAGGGTGGCAGTAAGTCAGATGGTGGCAGAAAGTCAGATCCGATCCGATCCTTCAAACAAAAAATACACGACAACGAATCGGTGATACAATCCAATATGACAGACAAAAATGCCCGCGCTGTACCACCAGCCGGGCATATGGCAATCATCGTTAGGAGGATGATTACAATGACTGATTCTATCACCAAGCGTATCGAAGACGAAAATCTAACCTTTGCGCCGTCGCTGATGACGCAGATTCCTCTTTTCCCTATCTCTAAGCCAACCACAAGTTTTATTCGACGAACCAACGGCTCAATTAGCGTCACAATCGCTCCTGCCGAGCCGGAAAGCTGGGTTTACGGAAAGATCCCTCGCGTTTTGTTTTTGTATATCCAGCGTATGATCACAACACATGATCCCAAGGTCAAAATGGGTGCGCGAGCCGTTCTCATTGATTCCAGTTTCCGTGAATTCTGTCGTCAAACAGGCTTGACGTGTAATCCCCCGACTTTGGAAGAGATCAAGCGTACGGTAAAGAATTTGAGTCAGATGTTCGTGGTTGTATCAAAGGATGTCACGCGACCGGATTTTGACTTCCATGCTTCCGAGTCGAAGAAAATCGCCGAACGCACGCTTACTGCCAATCCTGTTGCAGGCGGTTGGGTGATGATCGTGTTCGCCAAGGACTTCTGGGACGAGTTGGTCTCCACCAGCGTCCCGATGGACAACAGTGTCATCAAGCAACTTGGGAAGTCACCACGTTCGATCGACTTGTATCTTTGGTTCCGTTACCGTCTGAACGCGTTGAGAAAACTTCATAGAGACATTCTCATTACTTGGGACTCGCTTTATCTCCAGTTCGAAGGTACGGGTCTTCCGATGAAAACGTTCCGGAAGAAGTTCAAAGTAGCAATCGACAAGCTTATCGAAATCTGCCCAACCTATGTGATCCGGTACGACAGTAAGGGCGTCACCATCCCATATCAGGAGAACAAAATCAACTGGGACCCGTCCGATGATGAGCTGGTTCGTGTCGATACGACCGATTCGGAAGGCGCGTACGTCGAGGGGTTGAAGGAGATTTCAACTCCGGCGGATGCTCGGGAAGCTTTTAATGCTGCGGCGCGGGCGATTGGTTTTGATCTTTGATTGTTGATGGGATGGTCTAGATTCTAGGCTAGAATGGGAAGATGTTTGGAGGAGTTACTACCCCACGCTAGTGGGGATGAACCGTTGCATCGTGACATCCTCGTGCCTTGGACATCACCCCACGCTAGTGGGGATGAACCCTGCGTCATTAGTGATGGAGCGAACATGACCCCACTTTCGTGGGGATGAACCAAGGAGTCGCGGGATTTTTCCTTAGACCCGGTGAGCTACCCCACTTTCGTGGGGATATACTCCTCCAACTTTTTCTTCTTTGCGGTCGTGATCTTCTTCTGTTTCTTTTCCTGATAGTCTGTGATTGTCCACATAAATGTAGAGTCGTCACAAACGAGATAGACCATCAGGAGGTGATCACATGAAGACCCTACTTAGAATGATCGGCACGTTCATTCTGTTCACGTTCCTTGCGATTATGATCCTGTTGGGTGATTTTCTTACCTCTCCGACGGGTTTCGAAGTCGTAGGGGCTATTAATTTCATCGGATTCTATCTGCCGGGTTGGATCGCCGGTGGGCTGGTTCTGCTGATCGGTATTCCGTTGATCATTGGAATGGAAGCCGGCATCCTGTACTTGATCCACTTGGTGTTGAAGAAGAAGCCGTGGATCGCCGCAATGGTGCAGCTTGTGGCTGGAGCGTTCATTCCGGTTGACTTGTATGTCAATTATCCGAATAAGCTTGGGTTGCTTGCCGCGTTGGTCGTCTATTTGATTACGGCGATTATCGTGTTCGGTTTCGCGTATACTTCCGATGAGTGGTGATAGAAGAGCTGGAGGTTTCGGGTGAACAGTCGGGTTAAGCGTATTCTCATGGCCGTCACGGGTGTCGTACTCGTGGCGGCTCTTGTGTTGGGTTGGAGTTTTTGGCGGAAGTCGGTGACTGCCAGTCAGGAACATCAGGAGCAGTCTCAACAGCAGAAGACCGTCACGTCGGATAAGGGGAGTAGCCAGTCCGATGCCGGTGGGAAAGCGGAGGAGTCAACGTATAAGCTGACCGATGAGGATCTGCAAACCATCATCAAACTCGAGCATGCCATGCGCGACTGGGGTAGTGACGCGACAGTCGAAGCCGGCTCGTATGCGAAACAGGATGCTTCGACCGTGCTCACCCAGTTGCGTGGTGATATCGATGAGAAAACCAATCCGATCAGTCAATACGTTGACCCGTCTGTGATCACGGTGAAAGGTCCGAACGGTCCGAACCCTGTGTGTCCCGACGGGCAGAATAAGGGCATGTATATTTGCGAGCAGGCTCCGAACGCCGCCCGATGGTGGCATTTGCAGGCGTGGGCGTATGGTTCCCGTTGGGGTGACGGTCCTACGGTTAACCAGTTGTCGGATGATCAGGCTGAAGTGACCGGCACCGTACGATCCATCCTGTTGACTCGTGGCGATTCGTTCATCGGCAACGGGTATGCGGCGATCACTCCCGCTTGGAAGGATTATCAGATCAAGGATACGATCACGGTCAACAAGGGGAAGATCACGAAGATCGAAAACGGGAATACGGATTACTGGTGGATCAGCCCGTGGTTGCATGATTGGAATCGTGACATGATCGAAGCGTTGGCGGACGGTTCCACTCGTATTGCCATTCCGGTCAAGGGAACCGTGGATTACACGGGGTTGCAGAATGATGGGATCACGAAGATTCTCCGCACTCCCGGCACGATGGGGGATATGAACGGGACGGTTGATTGGAGTCTGTGGAATGGTATTTCAATGACCACCACGGAAGAGCAGGGTGACAAGCTGATGCAGGAATGCAAGGAGAAGTACGGGGATGATTGCCCGCTACTCTCTCATTAACGCTCCCATTTCGTGTTGCGGAAGAACACGTTGCCGGCTCCTTGGAATTGGGTTGAATCCAACCATCTGGTGTTGAACCCGTTCCAAGGACCGTTGCCGTCCGTATTGTAGTTGCCTTCGCTGATCAGAATCTTCCATCCGGAGCTAGTGGTTTCTACTTTCTCCACGACGGCGATATGCCCGTAAGTACCGGTGCCGCCTAACGCGCCACCGTATTGGCTGACCCCATCACCGGCTTTCGGAGTGTCCGACACCTGCCATCCGATGTTCGACATGCCAGCCACGTTGACATGCACGTCTCCACCGTTGCCGGTCACCCACGTCCATCCTCCGCCTCCATGGATCATGGCGAGACGGTTCCACGCATACCAGACGCACTGATAGCGTCCCACGTTCGCATGATAGAAGTTTTTCGTGGCCCCTTCACCATCCAACCCGTCGCCGTCTTGGCAGATGCCACCCCAAGAGCACATCCAACCGAAGTCGCGTTGGTTTTCAGGAATATCACCGACGGTGCCGGCTTCCACATTCGAACCGTCGCTGCATGATGCGGGGATCGTCGTGGAGGTTCCACTGTTCGTAGCACCGGATGCCGTACCGTCCGCCGTTTTGAACGTGACCGAGCTTAACGCCGCATAATACTTATCGGCCATGCTTACTCGAGTGTCCTCGTTCCGGTATTCCCATGCTGGACGCTCATATCCGGCCATGAACGCTATCGCAGCTGTTTTCGCGTCCGCTGCTTCCGTCCACATGCGGTAGAGGCTGCCGCCGGGCACCTCATATCCGGCGGCTTCAATGGTGGGCACATAATACGTGTTGAACCCGTTCTCCACGGTTTCGGCGAGCATCAACGCCTGACCGTTCAGATCGGAGTCGGTGACATCCGTATGATGATGCGCGTCCAACCATTCCCTGATTTTCGACCGTGGCGTCCATTGCGCGATACCATATCCGCCGTCATGGCTTTCCGACAACGGGTTCAACCCGCTTTCCGCATACAGGTTTCCTAAGACGCCTGCCGTGGCAGCTTTGGAATATCCTTTGTTTGCGAACATTGTGCCGATTTTTTTCACCGTGTCCGTTTCGGACGCGTCGGGTAGGCTCGTATCGGTTTTCGACGTGCAGACGGAGGTTTCCTGCGTATTGGATGATCCGTCGTTGGATGCTGTCGACTGGTAGCTGGAGAGAACGGTGGTGATCATCGTGGTGGTCATGATCATGGTCAACAGGTTGACGGTCATGAGCGCGCCGATTGCGGCTATCGCGATTTTCGCTTTGGGATGTTTCAACGCGCTCACCTTTCCGACTTTGGAATGTTACGGAACTTTACCCGTATGATTCCGTAACATTTGAATTGATTCCGCTCTTTTCCATTGGAAGATTAGAGAGGAAAACAATCACAGCAGAAAAATTCTAATGCTCCTGAAACGGTTTGAACTCCTGATCCAAAAACACGTCATACTCTCCCGCCAACAAGTCCGCCGCCTGTCTGCCTGCGTCGATCAACTCGTTTTGAGGACGAGACTCACCCCACAGGTAGAACAGGACGTTCAACGCCGCAGCCTCATGTTCGACATCCTTCAACGCGAACCCCAACAAGCGTGCCTTGTTCAAATCAGACAACAGGGGAGTCACGGTACGCGCCCAATCATCGGCAGCATCCCATGCGTCAGCGTCGGTCACTTCGAACGGATCCTCCAACCCGTAGGTGAGAATAGCCCCATCATTGGTTTCGCCCAACAAGCCGGTCGCCGTATACAATGCGTACAACGTCAACGCGTAGACGGTCAAATCCGTGTCATCGGTCGGCTGATGATTCGACGGGACATGCAGGAACGGGTATTTCAACACGTCCTGATCCTTGAACTTTTCGTCACCGAACAGGAGAAAGAACGGGAACGCGATACTGGGCGACCAGAGTATCCGGTTTTCCAAGCCACCGTTCTTATCATCAGCCGGAGGACGGAACATGCTGAACGCCGCCCCCTGCAATCGGTTCGTATACCGGCTGGGTCGTTCCATCAACAGGGGGAGGCCGCTCGTGAACCGGTCGAACACGAGAATCCCCTCACTGTCGGATTGGGTCACATCACCGTCTATCACGAAATCCGACACGTCGGCCGACACTTCATCCTGTTCGTCCAACGGTGTCAACACGCTCGTATCCCCAGTGGTCGGAGACATGGGCAGATTCCTTTCGAACATGTCACTGTACGCCATCAGCCTGTTCCTTTCTTTTCTCACGGGCGATCTTGTCCGTAGCCGTAGTGGAAATCTCCTTCAACAAATCCGGAGGAATAATGATCTCAACCGGCACCGGCTGTTTGGAACCATCCTTGAAATACGCGACCGCACCACGAACGGTTTCTTCCTTACCGGTGATCGGATTCTTCCGTTTGAGACGTTTCAAACTCATCGGCTGAGGTTCGTTGTTGTCCTTCGTATCACCTAAACCCATGCGATACAGCATGTGGCCGCTCGGATCACTGATGTTCAACAATCTCAACGCGGATTTGGCGGGACTGACGGTACCGTTCGTCTCATCCGGATTATCCAACGCCAACAGGAGCGCACGACTAATACCACCGGTCAAACCAGCATCAATGAACTCCTGCACCTTCTGCGACGCCAACACTGGGGTGAACCGTTGACTTCGAGCCATACGCACCCACTGTTCCAACGTTTTGGACGCACCCTTGCCTTTACCCATGGCAACCCAAGCCTCATCCAAACCGACCATGCCATCACGGCCACGAACAGCAGCTCCAGCTCCCAACACGACCATGCGAAGCACCCACTGTTGGATGCGACCCGGCACAGTCTGTTCGGAATTCGGTTCAGGAACCAACGAACGAGTCCCGGCATTGATCAACGTCAAATTCTGACTGATACGCAACGATTGCGTTTCATTGCTTGTTCCGAGAATCAACCGCATCGACTGATAGTGACTCAATGCAAGACGAACATGACGGTACACTTCTACCGTGTTATCCGGCAAACCGATATTCGCTGGATTTTTACCAGCCTGCTGCATCCGCACATATGCTTGCGCGGCGGTACTGATCGCCAATCCACAGCAGCGAGCGCCATGCTGGATTCCGTAATCTAGCATGGCGGCGATCGCTAATTCCATGTTTGTGTCTTCTCCTTTTGGATTGAGGATGTCGGATAGCATGATGGCAGCCATCTCCTTCGCCTCTTCGATGTTTTCCATTACGAGAAGCGGGTCGAATGTGCCGTTTGCAATGTCCTGGTCGAGTCGGATGACTACACCATGTTGAGATTCGGTCGCGTCTTCTAGATCGTCTCCGGATTTCGGGTTGATGTAAATGCACGGGGTTTTGCCGCTCCCGTTACGGGACATGATCTTCGACCATTGTAAAAACAAGCTGAACGCAGCCATCGTGTTATGGGTTGGAATGTAATCTCCTACCAGATACGTATGATCCGGACTGCCGACAGTGATACAACGGCACGGATTGTCTTCGATCTTTTGAATGTCTTTGATGTACAACCATTGTTGAGTCTCCCGCAAAGTTTTGGGGAGTAACATACGCTTGCGTTCAAGACTGAACACCGGAAGATTCGTAGTGAACTGGAGACGCAGACGATCCTGCGCCTGATGACGTTCGCCATTCCTCGTGTATGTCGTTATCGCACGTTTCGGCTCATGCACCACGATACCCAAGGAGCGAAGCAGTCTTACCATGCCGCGAATAATGTTCTCATGTTCGATCGATTGAGAGAACTCGATATTCCCCTTAGCGTCGATGGCCCCATCCTGATCCAGCAAGCCGCGAACCAACTCCAACCGTTGCTCGACGCTCGCGAAGAAATACTTCTCCGGAATATGCTTGTTCTTCAACAGTCCGGCGTAACGAAGCTTCCCCTCGAAATTCCTGACATACAGGGACTTCCCATCGGACTGCAAAGTAACCGGAAAACCCTTAGCCAAAAAACGATCAGCCAAATAATCCAGATCACCCTTCGTCGCATCCGAAGTCAACGTCGGAGCACCCTTCGACCCGTCAGCCAGCCATGCGCCAAGAAGATACGGGTCAATCGCCAGTCTCATCTCCGGATTCTCGACAGGTGTCGGAACATGAATAGCCCACTTCGCCTGACCGCCCTGCTTTTCAACAAGGCCGGCAGCCAGCATCTCCTTGGTCGAAACTACCTGCTCCATGTAATCGGTGTTCGGTTTTTCCTCACCGTATCGTTGCAGGAGCCGTAAGGAGATCGCGTTCAACGCGTCTTTCACGTTGTATACCGTCACCCGTCTTTGGCCGGTTCTCGTAGGCATTTTCCTTATATTTTTGTCCCAGAATGATACGGGCGTCAGTTTTGCGATGATGGCGTTGATTGAAAACTCACTTGGGGCTTTTTCTCCGAGCATTTTACGGATGTCGCCGACACTGAGTCCTTGTTGGAAATCGTCGTCAAGATGCGAATGGAGGATTTGGGTACGTTGACGCGCCTGTTCTTGCCATCTCGGACCGTATTTTGCGACATGATCGTAATGTTCGATGAGCGTTGTCAAGGCTTGTTTTGGATCATATCTGCGACGGTTTTGGGTATGAGAATACGCTTCCCCGCTTTCCTTCGTTTGGATTTCCCGAGCTTCCTTCTTGCTGGGGAAACTCATCATCTGCAAAGCGGATGTCACCCATGATTCAGGCCGACTGTCACCCATCCACTCGCCAAGAATCGGTTTGATGATATGAGCCAGTTCTTTGGCGGTCATGGTTTGATCTTCAGGATACCGTTCGCCTTCCTTCCGGAGGGTGACGCCGAGTTTTGCAATCGTCTCGTATCGTTCCACGGATTGACGATGCTTGGTTTTCCTCGGAACGTTTCTGTCCTTGAAACTGCTGACCGTCCACAGGTGGTCGCCTCCGGCGATGATGCTTTGTCCGTCGCTGAGTGTGACAAGGTACGTGTCTTTTGAGACGATCGGATGAAGCTGTTTCACCTGATAGGGTTTTCCGTCTCTTCCGTAAAGATAATCACCTTCTTGCACCTGTCCGAATGGTATAATGGAACCGTTGGGATAGTTGGGCTGAGGTGGCATCGGGGTGGGTGTTGTAAGAGCTAAGTGCTTGCCGCTTCCCGTGTCACCGATTATTGCAAATATGGGTCTCATGTCCTTGTCTTGCACCGTGGTCGTGCCAATATACAAAGGCTGACGGTTCGCCTCACTCAACCCCAATAATGCACCCCAATTGTCGCCGCCTCGAGCCATGCTACTGACTCCACTGCCGGATACGCAGGTTGCCGACCAGTGAATCTCATACGGTGTCATACGGATCGGCGAACAGGCTTGCATGCTTTTGAACGCCAACAGTTGTTCGTTGGCGGTGGTCAGATTCGTGAACTCGATGTTCGGGATCGCGGACAGGCTGTCGATCGCCATTTGCGCGTTCCCGGCGACACAGGTCGCAATACTCAAATCAATCAACGTGGGAGGCATGTCCGGTGAATTGTAAAGACTGCGCTTATATTCGAGCCGTCCTTCCAATTCGGTCATATCCCCGGAGGCTTCCCGCCCCTTGTCGTACCGTTCGTTGATGGAGTCGCGGATCGTCCGATAGTTGCGACGAATCGTGTCCGCCGTGATCTTCGCCGGTTCCACCTTGCCTCGAATGGACGTGGCGATCGCGTTCGCACCACCGGCGTTGCCAACTTCCATGAGCCGAGCGACCCACAGGTTCGACGGGTCGGAGATTTTATCCCTGTTGAATTCAGAGGTGCGGGCGAAGCATAATGTGGCCGGATACTCCTCGCGAATACCCCAGTCGGCGCAGTCGATCCCGTCATCGTATTTCTTCTTCGCCTCCTGACAGACTTTGGAGTCGGGGAAGAAATGCACATGATCGTTTTCCGCGATGATCGGCAGAGCGGACGCGTTGGCTCGACTCACCCACCATGATTCCATCATGGCTACGAGCTTTTCACGCTCCTGATCCTCCATGAGCGTGAACGGTTCCAAACCGGCTTTCAACATGATCTGTTCTATCACATGAGCGTCCGGCAAATATTCCTCGAAGGTCGGACACCCGTTCGCGATCGAATAGCACAACCGGTCGAACCCGGTCGTGAACCGTTGCAGCAACGGTTTCTTCCGACCTTGCCGACCGGTTTCTCCGATGAGTTTCAACGGTACGCCGATCACCGCGAACTGTTTGCGGACCTTCAACGTGCGGTAATATCGAGCCTGATATTGACGGAGTTCCGCATCTCCCTCACCTGCGGGAGGCATGTAGTTCACCGGCATGCTTCCCGTCAACAGGTGGAATTCACGGTATTCGCTTTGCAGCAGATACCGGTATCTCATGCCGGCGACCGACACCTGTCCGGCCAGACCGTCGAAGAATGATGCGAACTGGTTCGCCGCTTCCTCGCGTTTCTTATCGTTCGCACCATCCAACAGTGCGGCGCTCCAAGGGATGCGCGCATACAACCAGACCGTTCGGTCCGGGGTCGCGGCTCGAAGCAAACCGTATTCGCTGGCCGGACTGATGAAGCTTTCCGGATGTTCGTCGTTTTTTACGGAGGTCATGCTCCCACGCTAGAAATGCGCGGAGCAGGGGAATGCCTCGGATTGGTAAATTCCTAGGATTCGTCCAGTATCACGGTTTGGTGCAGGCCGTCCGTTTGGAATCCTCGGTGATGATGTCATGCAGTTCGTCTATCTGATGTTGCAGGGCGTCGTTGACCGTGAGCTTATCCAACGGATAGTAATAGTAGGTGTCACGCCAAGCGTCCGACAGGCTTTTGCGTTTGGCGACGGACACTTTCGCGTCGCTGAGCGTCCAACCTTTGTTGATGTGGCGTTCGAACCTGATCCATAATGCTCTAGCCAGAAGCGGCTCCCCGTCAAGGCTGACGGTTTCGATCGGATCATCGAGTTTTCTTGTGACTTCCGCAGTGTTGCGAATGCCGAGTATCTGCGACGTGGGCATGTCAGTCGTCCTTTCTGTTGATGAACAGCACGTTGAAGTTAGACCGTTTCAACGCCTCCCGAAGACTGACCACGGGCTTGGGGCCGACACCGGGTTCATACGCCTGATACGTGTAGTCGTCCAACGGGAAATCGGAGTCGCCGCCGGTCACGTCGGACAGTTTGACCCACAGATTCGCCTGGGAGACGATGATGTTCTCCGGCGTAGTGTATCCGTCTCCATCGTCCATGCCGGGAACATAACCTTGGCCGGCGCTGCGAATCCTGCCCATGATCCACTGTCCGTTGGAACTCCAGAGGATGAACGAGGAGCAGAATTGGACGTTTTTGATGCTGATCGCATTGTTGAACGGGATCAGCAGTCGTCCATGATGCTTGTTCGCATGGTCGAGCAGCAGATCGAAGTAGGATGGCGAATCCCCGTCCTGCCAGTTGTAGCGTATTCTCGTGTTCTTGTCGAAGCCGATAGTCTGTCTTCCTACCGGCAGTGATTGTCCTCGGAACCGGCAGAAGACGGCACGGTTGCTGATGAGGCTCATCGTTTTGTCTCCTTTTCGTTTGCAAAGCCTATAATGTGCAGCTGCTCACAGTTTAACATAACAGGGTTTTTATTCTTCGACGACCGCAGAGTCTTCCTTTTTCTTGGTCAACGGGCGAATGTAAAAGACCCCGGTCCGGCGCTTGTAGGCCAGTTCCTGCGTCAACGGAACCACGTCCTCGATCTTGTATCCGGTCACGTCAGGGGTTTTCGTCTGGGCGATCGCAAAGGACTCGTAGTCTTCGAAGCACAGGTTCGACAGGACGCGTAGGTTGTCGAGCTTGTACCAGTATCGTTCCTTGAACCGGTTCCATGGTTCTGGCACCTGATAGGCTCCGAGCGGCGGCACGCTTCCGGTTCCGGCGTCGGCGATTTCCCCTAGTACTGCGAATTCCACTTTGCTGGAGAAGAAGATGATGTTGGTGAGTGTTTTCGTCTTGTCTGGACTGCATGCGGGCCGGGAGTCGACCCACATCATTCGACCGCCGTGCGCGTTGGAGAATCTAACGTATTCGGTGAGGATGTCCAATGGTGGGAAGTAGGGGCTTCCTGCTCTTGGAGCGTATCCGATTCTGATCATGAGGGTGTTGCCTTCGATGATTTTTGCTCGCCTTGCCATTTTTCGCCTCCAAAATATGTGGATGCTAACAGTGTAACATCAGCATATTTGCCTGTTCCACTCACGCCACTTCAGCATGTCGAAATCACAGAAAAACGGATGATACGCCACAATCCGATCCGACGATGGAGTGCTCCAATACACGGTGACATCACCCAGAACATTCTCCACAAGCAACGCCGCCACCTCATTGCGGGCGGAATCCAACAGGAGAATATGCGCCATATCCTCGGTCGAATCACCCTGATATCGAGCCTCCTCGCTCCACGGGTAATCCAACAATGATTCGACGACGGTTTCGAAATTGTCGGTGTCCAACGCTTTCCAGCCGGTCTTCGTGACCTTGAGGTTCTTCCGGTTCGGATCATAGGAGAGAAGCCCGTTGGCGATGAGGCTTCGTTCGGCCGGGTTGAACATTTGCGGGTGGTGTTCGATGCCGCGTGGCTGGCTGGAGACGCGGCGGAGGGTTTGCTGCTGGTTCATTTTGTCTCCTTGGACAACTAGTTTATGTGGACAATAACAGTTTAACATTAGGCTCTGTTAGACCGAGGTTGACTTTTTGACTTGCGTCGTAGTTACCGAGTAGCTACAATGAAGGTATGAGAACGGGCAAGGTGGCGCGTATAGCCGATAGGGTCAGGAAGGAACTCGGCGAGCTG
>NZ_JAFEJR010000024.1:0-35490 GCF_018555335.1 Bifidobacterium sp. SO1
AATCAACGCCAACGCGATCTTCCTGAACTCGTCATCATAATGACGTCTACGGTCCCCAGACATAAAAAACCGCACCTCCGATTATCGAATCTGAATTACTCCAGTCCAACAATCAGGGTGCGGTTCACTGGCTGATGATCCCCGACCCCCTCATTTCATGTCGCCGGAACTACTGCTCCTCGCCCGTGGGGAGGGTCGCGCGATACTCCTCGATGTCCTTGTCGGTGATCTCGTACACGGAATGGATGAACGACCGCATTTCGGTCAGACGGGCCGGCTTCACATCCTCCATGTACCCGGTGTGCATGTTCCTCTTCCGCTTCGTGTGCATGGTGCGCGCACGACGATTGTCGCCCGGCTCCATCGCGAGGAAGCGGATCATCGCATCCCTGCTCAACGCCTTCCGGTAGGCGATGATGCGCGCCGCATTCCCCTGACCGCCCTTCCGGTTCGACCAGTCGGTCAGCAGTCGCGCACCCTCACGATCCGTCTTCGAACGGCCGATCAGATTCACCTCGAAGTTCACGTCATCCCACCGGTCGGCCGGATTCCGGTTCCCGTAGCACAGGTTCCAGAACGCCTTCGCCTGCACGTCCGGATCGTCGATCCGGTGGAACACGTGGCACATGCGATCCGCCTCACCCCGCGTGGGCACGCCGTCGGTCGGCTGGAACATCATGCGCAGATAGGAGCGTGCCGCCGCCCCCTTCGGTTCGGGGAGCATCCCCTCATGCTCCTTGCCTTCCCGATCCGTCCACGTCCCGTACTTCACATCACCCTGGTGGCGGAGGATCACGCCGGTCTTCCGGTCGATCACATCCTTCGGCTCGCGCTGCACCTTCGTGTAGTTGATGAACCGGAATGCGGCCTCCCTGGTGTCCGGATAGCCGGAGCGGATGATGTTCGCGCTCGCCGCCGCATCCTCGTAGTGGATGGCCTTGAGCAGGTCGACGGCATGCCTCTGATCCTTGCGGCGGCGGAGACTGCCGGCGATCATGGCGGCGGGCAGATACCGCCGGTTCGGACTGTTCTCGATCGCGATCCGACGCTCGTACGCGCCCGCATGCCGGGCGGCCATGCGGATCGTCCTCCTCCGGTCGGCCGCGTTCATGTCGGACAGGTCGGCGCGGAACGTGGCGCGGATCGCGGCGCGGACGCGAGGATCCCGTTTCATGGTCTTCGGGTCCAGTCCGGGCGTGAGACCGGTTTCGCGGAACACGAGCTCCCCGTTCGCATCGTAGAGGATCGCGCCTTCGGGACCGTATTCGATGCGCGCCGCCTCATCCAGCAGTCCTCTGGTTTCCTTCGCGCTCTTGACGCTCATCCGGTCATGGATGGCGTGCGCTCGCAGTCCCTGGGTGGCGGCGGTGAGCAGCGGGTCAAGATCCGTGTCCGTCCCGCCGCCTCCCATCCTGTCGTACTGGCCGCCTTCCGGCGTGCCCGCGGGCTTGTGGCTTCGATTGTTCGCATCCATGACCATGATGACGGCTCCTTCACGCGAGTGGGCTGGTTTGTCGCTTGTGACAGGATGGCTTCTATGCGATTTCGCATAGCCGAACCGCATGCCCTATCGTTCACGCAGCCGCACGGCCTCTTCGAAAAGCATGGGGGAGCCTTCCAGCCCGCACACGCCGATCCGCATCCTGTCGCTGATCGGCGGGCTTCTGCTCGCCGTCCTCCACCTGCCCGGCATGACCGTGATCTGTCTCGGTTTCCTCATCGCACGGTTCACGGCGAAACGCCCAACCCTGTCGGGCAAATGGCCGGACGGGAGGCCACGCGCCGAAGGCGTGGGGGAGCGGCGCAGGGAGGCGTCATGGCGTCGCGCGACCCGCTGGCTTGACGGCGGACTGCTGCCGTCGGGCGCGGACGCGTGCCCCGCGATCATGCTAGGCATTCTCACGTTCGCCTGGGTCGCATGGGATCCGGATCATATGGGCGTGCCGGCATGGCGGCTCACGGTCGCCGTATTGGATGCGGTCTGCGCGTATCTGAACGTGATGGGCTGGCAGGCTGCCCGGCGTGACATGACGTGCACCGTGAAGGGACTGGACACGCATATGCGCCGTCGGCGCGTCCCCTGGGCGAGGAAACGGCTTCCGATGATCGGCGCATGCATGCTCGCATCGCTCCCGTTGGGTCTGCTCGCATGGGCGTTCACGGGAGCCTGGTGGCCGACCCTCCTGTTCACTGTCGGACTGGCGGGCGTGCCGATGATTCCCGCGCACCGTCAGGCGGGCCGCGCGTTCAAATCGGATTATGCGACCGCGTTGAAATTATGGTCGTGGCTTGACCGGATGGACAAGCCGCCGATCCGTCAAATGCCCGGCTACGTGTCCGACACGGAGACAGGACAGGATGGGAGCCTCGTCTGCACGCTGCACACGCCGGATGCGAACGAATGGGTGTCGGACGGTTTGAACCGCGTGCTGACGCCGATCACCCAGCAGGATGGTCTTCTCTGCGGCTTCGCGTACGCGGGTCAGGATCGCACCAAAGTGATCATGAGCGTCTGTCCGGTGCAGCCGCCCCGGCCGGCGGATCTGCTCGCCGACCGGGTGATGCTCGCCTCCCGTCTCGGCGTCGACGAGACGCGCATGGGCGCCATGTACGGCGCGTTCCCCGGCCGGATCACCGGTCTGAAACCCGTCGCCTCAAGGGATGGACGGCCGGCGGTCTGGTCGTTCGAAGTGGATGGGACGAACGCGGACTGGACGCTCATCGGACGCGACTGGCTGAAAGGCGCGGAGCCGGGACGATTCGGCGACTGGATGAACATGGAGCATGTGACCGTCATCCCCGATCCGGGCGGCACGCGCGCATGGGTGTGCATGGATGAGCAGTGGGATCGGTATGAGTGGGATGGGCGGACGATACGGCCGCTTATGACGCGCACGCTCACCCGCAACATGAACGACATTCCCCGCTACTTCGCTTTGATCCGTCGCGACGCGGATCTGAAGACCACGTTCACCGGCGGCTTGGAGACCGCGAAGCTGCCCGCGCCGGCCACGATCTGGCATGACACCGCGAACCGATTGCGCAACCCGTACGGGTGGACGGTCACGGTCACGCAGATGAGCATCCAGCGCGGCCATGACGTGCACGAATACATGAAACCCGATTTGCGGCCCGCATTCGGCGAATCCCATTACGCGGATGTGCTCCCCGTATTCGACCCGAACACGCGCCAGCTGATGACCCGTCGGCTCATGTTCGTGCAGGCGGAGCGTACGAACCATAAGGAGAATGATCGGATTCCCGACATGCTCCGCGATCTGACGGGCGCGGATGATGCGAGCCGCATGCTCGCCCAATGCGTCGTGTCCCGCGCGTGCGCGCAGGCGTTGAAAAGCCCGTGCACGGTCGGCGACGCCGCCCAATTGGCGGTCCGGGGAAGCATGTGGCGGATGCGGATCAGGTTGGAGAACGGGGTCACGGCCGCCGATCTGCGGCGCGTGCAGGAACGGTTGAAAAGCATGATGGGCGCGGATCTCACCCTCTGGGACTGGCGGGATGCGAGCCATGTGGAGCTGTGGGCGGGCACGCGCATGGATGCGAACCCGCGCCTGTGGCGCAACAGGCGGGACATGGAGAGGATGATCCGGCTCCGTTTGGATGAGGCGTGGGCCGCGTCGAAGGCGACCGGCGCGGACGGCCGGCCGGTCACCACCGTCAGGGTCGGCGAAGCGGGCGGCATGCTGACCCGCGCCGATTTCACGCTGCCCGCCGGCCTTGGCGTGGAGGGCGCGCTGTCGAAACTGGATGGGTTCCGTGCGACGAGCGGCTTCATGTACGCGCGGCGCATCCAATCCGACACCGGCCTGTCACTCCTGCTCGCGGAGAAGGATCCTCTTCCCGCGATGATCCCGTGCGACTGGAATGCGCTGGATGGGGATGACACCGCGCTGCCGTTCGCGACCGGTGATGACGGGTCGACCGTCGTATTGGACCCGCATGATACGGCGCATCTGCTGATCACCGGCCAGACGATGAGCGGCAAGACGAGCGCCGCGGTCACATTGGCGGATGGGGCTTTGCGACGCGGCTGGATGCTGTTCATCGGCGATCCGGTGAAGAACGCGAACGATTTCAGCGGGGTCCGGTCGAAATGCTCCGGTTTCGCGACCGGACTGGCCGACTGCGTCGGCATGCTCCAGTGGGTGGATCGCGAGGGACAGAGGCGCAAGGATCTGCAGACCTCCCATGGGGTCGCGAATCTGGATGATCTGCCCGACGATGTCCGGCCGAAGAGGATTCTCGTGTTCC
This sequence comes from Bifidobacterium sp. SO1, assembly GCF_018555335.1. Lineage (NCBI taxonomy): Bacteria > Bacillati > Actinomycetota > Actinomycetes > Bifidobacteriales > Bifidobacteriaceae > Bifidobacterium > Bifidobacterium sp. SO1. The sequence continues at coordinate 4,270 of NZ_JAFEJR010000024.1, forward strand.
TGGATGAACTGGTGTCCATGCTGGAACTGTCGTCGGGCGCGCGGCGGAAGCCGACGGGTGATCCGGATATCGACAATGAGAATCTCATGGAGGACTGGCGGGACATGTGCAAGCGGAAGGCGGGCGCCGCGATCAGTCACATTCTCACCCAGCATCGCTCGCAGGGCATCACTTTGATACTGGGTTCCCAGATGCTGAAGGCGGAGAGCATGAAGGCGCTCCCCGACGCGGGCATGGCGAAGGGACAGTTGGGGCGTCTGTTCATCGGCAGCGGGAACACGGCCGGCAACGTGTCCGACATGAACATCGGCGAGGCGAACCGTCTCATCCGTCAGGCACTGGACTCCGGCGGCATGCCCAAGGGCAGGGGTTTGTACGAGCGGATGGGTCGCGGCGTGCAGATGGTCCAATGCTGGTATTCCGGCAAGCCCGACGACATTGCGGAACACATGAGTGACATTCCGGACGCCACCCCGGTCGACTGGACGGATCTGATTCCCGCGAAGCCGCGCCTGGTGGGCGTCGTCGACGAACCGGAGCCGGAGGAGGAGCCGGTCGAAACGATCCGGGTGGATGACACGGATGAGGATGACGACTTCGAAATCGACTGACGGGACGCATAAGGGTTTCCATGCGATGTTCCATTGAGAATCTGATCATCGACGGCGTTCTGTTCGGCAATCCCGTCCTGCTCATGGCATTGGATCGGGAGGATGAGATCGTGTACCGTCTTGCCGGCCTGGTACGGGACATCCCCTACAGGCCTGTCCGGATGATCGTACGCGAGGAAACCACGATGCCGGGCCGGCCGGATGAGGAAAGCCGGCTCATCCGAACAACGGCGAACGCATGCCGGGGCATGCTGAATCGGACGGATCATCCGTTCACGATGGAGGATGGACGCCAATATGCGGCACGGCTCGGCATCCCGACGCCGGAAGTTCTGGGCGGACAGGCGGACGCGTTCGACCTGCTGCGAAGCCTGTGGGATGCGAATCCGATCCTCGCTGCCGTCTGCTGCAATCATCGCCTGATCCATGATCGACGGGGGATCTTCGCGCCCGAACGGGGACTCCTCCCGTTATTTGAGGATGTTCTGGCGAACGGGGATCGGGAGACGTTCGAGGATGCGTTCATCCGGCGAATCCCCGGCATGATGTCCGTCCGCAGGGAGCGGAGACTGCTCGCGGATGCATGAGCCTCCCGTCATAGCACGGTGACGACACGATGACCGGGAGGCTTGACCATGTGCATCATCTGCGGCGGAAAAACGAATGGGGACGTGGCCGTCCGGATCAACGGGATCGAATACCGTCCGAATGCGGCGGGAGATATCAGCCTCCCGAATGGGCCGCGACGGACGGAACCGACGCATACGGGAGCATGCGATACCACCGTTCTGAAAGGAAACCGGATTCATGTCCCCATACGCTTTTCCGGCACTGCTCATATGCGCGCTGATCATCCTGATCATCCTGCTCGCATTCGTCTGCTATAAGGTCGCGCCCACCGACAAGGTGCTGGTCGTCACCGGGCCGGGCGGACGCCGTTTCGTCACGGGCCGATCCTCGTTCATCATCCCGTTCATCCAACGATGCGACTGGCTTAGTCTGGGAGTCGTCCAGTCGGAACTGCATACGGACACGCCGATCCCCACCAAGGATGCGATTCTCATCGACGTGAGCGCCGTCGCGAACTTCCAGATCGGCGTCACCCCATTCGCCGGTTCGGACGGCATGGAACATGATCCGCTGGAGATCGCGGCCCGCAACTATCTCAATCAGGACAAGCAGCGGATGATGGCCGACGTCACGCAGGTGCTGTTGGGCAAGATGCGTGAGGCGATCGGCAAGACGGAACTGCGCACGCTCATGGAGAATCGCGACGAATTCTCCGAAACCGTCGCCAATGCCGCCAAGGCCGACATGGAGGCCCTTGGTCTGGAACTCGTCACGTTCAACGTGCAGGATTTTTCGGACGGGCAGAACGTGATCCGGGATATGGGAGCCGACATGGCCGCGCAGATCGGCCGTGACGCGCAGCTGGCGAAGATCAACGCGGATCAGCAGGTCGCCGAACGGCAGAACCAATTGGATCTGAAGAAGGCCGAACTGCAGACCACCGCCGACGAGGCGAAGGCGAAGGCCGATCTCGTGTACGAGACCGTGAAGGCCGAACGCACCAAGCAATTGAACATCGCGCGCGTGGATGCGCAGATCGCCGCCGAGGAACGCAACGTCGAACTGGCCGCCCGGCAGGCCGCCGTCAAGGAGAAGGAGCTGGATGCGACCGTTCGCAAACAGGCGGAGGCTGACCGGTATGCGGCCGAACAGCGTGCGGAGGCGCAGCGTCTCGTCACCGAGAAGAACGCGGATGCGAACGCGTACAATGCGACGAAGACCGCCGAAGCGGATCTGACCGTCGCCCAGCGTAACGCGGACGCGCAGGCGTATCGGGACATGAAGAACGCGGAAGCCCAGTTGAAGGTCGCCCAGGACAATGCGGAGGCCGTCAGGGCGACCGCCACCGCGGATGCGGAGGCCACAAGGCTTCGCGGCCAGGCGGAGGGTGATGCGCTGCGCGCCAAGGGCGAGGGTGAGGCCGCGGGCATCGAAGCGCAGGGCAACGCGTACAACAGCATGAACAACACGTTCATTCTGGCCCAGCAGTACATTCAGGTCATGCCCGACATCGCGCGTGCGATCGCCCAGCCGTTGAACAACGTGGACCGGATAACCATGTACGGGGAGGGGAACACGACGAAAATGGTCGGCGATACGACGAACGCTGTCAGCCAACTGTCCGCCGCATTGTCGGAAAGCATCGGACTGGATTTGAAGGACATGCTCAACGGCGCGATCATCGGGCACGTGGCCGGCAGGGCGGCCGGCGAAAGCCGCGACAAGTAAGGGGCGGTCGGAACCTTGGCGTGCGGCGGATGGGCAGGCATTGCCTCATCCGCCGCACGCCTTTTATCCGTTCGTCGCGGACGCATGCGTGATTCGTCAGTGAAAACCAGTGGGGCATGCGAGAACGGTCGCATGACATGTGTGAAGGAGACCAGTGATGGGTCATTTCCCGAAGGGCAATCCGAACGGCGGAATGTATGCGGAGCCGGCGCGCGAACCGGATGATCGTGTTCTGCATGAACGTCTTGATGAGCGTTACCCGCTGCCGAAGGATGGGACGACGCTCGTGACGATCAGCCAGTACGAGCTGGAGCAGCTGCGTCGCACTGCGTACAGGAACGGCTGGAAGGCCGGTTTGGAGAGCATGCGATGAAATGGCAAAAAACCGCGAACCCCGCGTATATCGAGGCGATGCGCGGCCTGCGCCGGTCGAATGCGGCCACGCCGCATGATCCGCGTCCGAACCGGCAGCGCACCCGCATGGACCGGAAACGGAACGCGATCCACGATTCCATGAACGTCTGATAGGCGGGATGATCCGCTTCCCATGTCGTCGCGGCCGGTTCACAGTCTGACCCGATTCCGCATCTGACGCATAGCATCCTCGCACATCATGATCCCCGCAGGGAGATCGGAGGGGATTCCCTTTTTCGAGTGAAAGGAACACGAATCATGGCTTTCGACTTCGCGCCGGGCGAGCAGAATCCGACGAGCGAATCGTTCAGCCCGAACATCATACTGTTCTGGCTGAAGACGGAGATCGCCGCGTCGAGCACGCGCATCCGCTACAAGGCGCCCAACACGCTGCTGGGCGTGATCCCGTTGGGATCGAATTCGAAGACGATCCCGTTGAACAATGTCGCCAGCGTGGACACGGACACGCGCTTCAACCTGGGTCCCGCCCTGCTGGGCGTGATTCTCCTGATCGCCGGACTGTCCGCCTTCTCCGACAATGCGATGGTCGGCGTCATTCTTCTCCTGATCGCCGTCGCGAATCTCGCGAACGCGATGAACGCGCGGCTCACGTTCGTCAACCAGGCGGGCGGTTCAAATGATCTGACGGTCAGCATCTTCGAGAAGGCGAAGCTGGAATCGTTCGCGGAGAAGGTGCAGGAGCTCGTGTTCGCCGACCGGGCGCAGACCCGTCATGAGGAGACTATGGACATGGCCCGCCAGTCGTTCGCGGCCCAGACCGTGCAGACCGAACTCACCCGCCAGATGCTCGCCAATCAGTCGGGTGTCCGCCAGCCCGTCCCGCCGGTCGATCCGACCACGATCCCGCAGCAGCCGGAACCGCCGGTCCAGCCGGCCCCCGGCGTCACGCCGAACGTCGGCTGACAGTGGAGTTTTTCCGACCATACCTGGCTTCCAGGCCCCGCGACGGGTTTCCCCTGTCGCGGGGCCTGTCGTTTTCATGCTCGCATAGGAGAATCGATATCATCGGATGCGGGGAGGCATGAAATGGGTTGTTCACGTCAGGGCAGGAAGCCGAAGGGCACGCCGGAGGGCGGCCAGTTCGACCATATGATCGGAGGTCCGGCCGACTCGGACATCACCGATCCGACTCCCGCGAATGAGGGGCCGGACATGCGGACGATCATGGCCGACATGACCCGGCGGCTTTACGGCGACACGGATACCATGTCGGATGCGGATGCCGTGCTGGGGAGGGTCGGCCGATGGGTGGAGGATGCGCGGCTTGACGGGGATCGGGATGATCTCCCCCTATTGGCGGCGGCCATCCGGTTCGACCCGGATCTGACCGGCGGCAGCACGGCCGACATGATCGCCGCGCATGTCGGCCGCGCCTTCCAAGGACATACGGTCACAATCCCGGATCGGCATGCTTTGGAGCTGACCGCACGCCGGAACATTCTCGCCACGAGCATCGACCCCGACGGGGCGCTCCAAGATGCGGGACTGCCTTCCATGAGCTACGGGGAGCGTTTCGACCTGTTCGAACGCCAACATCGGGAAATGCTTGACCGTGAGGAGGCCCGTTGGCGGGAATCACCCGAATACCGTCGCCGACAGTCCATGATGCGGACCATCCGGGCGAAGACGGAGCATCGCGAAACCATCGAACGGGAGCATGTGGACCGTCTGGGCGACGGGATGCGCGCCCTGTATGAGGAGAACGTGGACAAGGGTTTGCAGCATGGCAGCGCGTTCGACGATCGCATCGCATTCGCCGACGTGCTCCGCGAGCTTGAACGGGAGGATTGGAATCCGCGGGCCGGCATGGCATACCGGAAAACCCCCGGATTCCGCCGATTGGAACGCGAACTATTGGACGGCCGCAAACCCACACGACTCTACCGTCTCATGCGCGACTCGCTGTGCGACAATGAGACGGAATACCGGGATTTCATGGCCTCGAATCCGGATGTGTTCGACCCGGATGAGAAGGTGCTGCGGCCGTTCGCCGGACTGGGCGGCACGGTCGGCCAGTATGCGATGATCCGTCTCACCGCCCGCCATCGCGGCGTCAAGGACGCGCTGAAGCTCGTCCGCCGTGATCCGAGCGTGGATATCGTCATGGGTGAGGGGCATGAGTATTGGACGGCGCACGTGGGCGACAAGCGCACCAAAAACGGGATGCTTCCGATCACCGCGAACGGGATGAAGCCGAGCAGCATCATGTCATGGATGCATAACGAGAAGCCCGGCTCACGGGAGTGGATGATGCGGGCGGAGCGACGGTTCACGGATGCGAACGGCGGCGAATGGCATGCGCGCGCGGACGCATGAGCCGGCCGCAAGGATAAAACGGATGCCACACGCCGAAAGGAAACCGATCATGGACACGCTGCGCGGCATCTGCATCGAATGGGCGAACGGGCGCATGGGTGACGGGGAGGCGAAGCGTCGCGCCGCCCAATGCGAACGCCCCACATGCGTACGCGACGAACCCCCGTTCGGAGACGGCGGCTACTACGACGGGATCTGGGAGAATTCGCCCATCGCCGTCAGCGCATTGGAAGGCAGCGGGCTCGTGCCCGACGGGAGCATCAGCCGGTTCTTCGACCTGCTCGACCCGGATCGGGACAGGAAATGGCGTGAACGGTTCGACCGTATGATCGCCGAGGATCCGCATCCGGGGCTGATCGACTGGAAGTCGTTACTCCCGGATGAATAATCCGAACGGAATGATGCGGGATGACATGACATCGATGACATGTCATCCCGCATCATTCCTCTATTCTCTTTGGGATGATCCGATTTTTCGATGATGAATGATCGTCTCGGATTGGTCTCTGATCAGTTTTCCTTCGGCTGTTCGTCCACGCCGTCCAGTTGGGCTGAGGTAAGACCGTTATTCGTGAGCCTTCCGACTGCATGGTATTTCAGTCAGTCGATGAATGGTTCGCGTTCATTCGTCTCGTAGAATTGCAGGAGTCTATCCTTGAATTCGTCGTCGACGCGTTCCGGGGGGGAGCGCGAATACGCCGATGCCGTCGTGGATGAGACAATGATTCGCCGCCATCGCGGAGGTGCGCTTGTTGCCATTGCTGAACCATTGTCCGCGACTGATCGATGCGAAAAGGTTCAATGCCCGTTCCTCGGGATCATCATGCGACAGATCGGTTTCGATCTGCTGACGAATGCCGTCATGTGCGGGGATTGCGGGTACGTATTCGGTGCCTCCGATGGTGACGATATCCGTTCGCATGGATCCCGGATTCGGCTCGATCCCTTCTCCGACAAGACGATTGTATTCGGACAGATACTGCCAGTCGACGGGCCAGTCGGTATCGTCAAGCAGGAACTGCCAAGCGTGTTTGAGGTTGTTGAGGATCATGATGTCCTTCGCACGCGCATCGGCCGGGGTGATGCCCTTGAACACATCCCTGGTGTCGGGGAAGGTGAGTCCACGAACTTCGATGCTTGCGGTCTTCCATAACAGATCGATGTTTCTGCGTTTCGCCAGTTCCCCGCACGCTTCACGTTCCGATCCGAAGGAGACTGTCGTAATGGGTGGCGTCAGATCCGAATCCCCGCCTTTGCGATTGTTCTCGTCGAAGGTTCCCGCCACGCCTTTCGCCAGTCCTGCGGGCCGATGGGATCTGTTGTTTCGATCAACGACCATATTCCTTCATCCTTTCCCTTGTGAGTCCTCCCGGAAGGAGTTCGATCGCATGATATCCGATCCAGTTCGAATCACCGTCCTCCGTGCGGGTCTTCAGCTCATTGGATTGTCTGGGATAAACCGCCAGTAGTCCTATGTTGCCGTTGACAAGAAGATGATTCGCGCATATGGCCGCAAGAAGAGGATCCTTGGGGTAGATTCGGATGAATTCCTCGATGGCCGTTTCCTCCGTCGGACTGGACATCCTCTCCGGGGATCGAATGCCTTCCGGGGAGCCTAGGATCGTCCGATAGCAGTCGAACATGTCCCCGTCCAGCGGATGATTCGGATTGGCGAGCATCGTATCCCAGGCGTTCGCTAGCCGGTAAAGGAGAATCGTCTCTTCGACGGGTCGGCCTTTGAGTCCAATGCCCTTCAACGCGACGGTGGATGCGGAATCGTAGGGGACATTCAGTCCGGTCAGATTCGCGGTCTTCCATACCGTATCGTCCTTGAGTCGTTCCGCCAGAGCGAATGCCTCTTTTCCCTCCGTCATGTTCCGCTCATCTCCCGTCCATGTTTTCGTCGGTCGGCTCATGCGTCCGCTGATTTTATGCTACGAGTCTCCGTCGATCGCCGACGCATGCGTGATCCTATGGATAATCATCTTCATCATGAGCGTCGTCTGGTGTCGGCCGAATCGGTGACCGAAGGGCATCCCGACAAGATCTGCGACCGGATTTCGGACGCGATTCTGGACGATCTGCTGCGGCAGGACATCCACTCGCACGTTGCCGTGGAGACCGTGGCCGGCGTGGGCCAGTTCCTGATCTTCGGCGAGGTGAACAGCGAAGGCTACTGTGAGGTGCAGCACGTGGTGCGCGACGTGGTGCGTCGCATCGGCTACACGAGCAGCGAGGTCGGCCTTGACGCCGACTCGTGCGGCGTGCTTGTCTCGATCACCGGCCAGAGCGCGGAGATCAACCAGGGCGTGTCCCGTCTGAGCCACGAACAGGAGACGGCCGCCTCCCGCGAGGAACGCTACGAGGCGCAGGGCGCCGGCGATCAGGGCGTGATGTTCGGTTACGCGACCGACGAGACCGACGTGATGATGCCGCTGCCGATCCATCTGGCGCACCGTCTCGCCTACCGTCTCGCGCAGGTGCGCAAGAGTGGTGAGGTGCCGCATCTTCGCCCGGACGGCAAGACGCAGGTCACCATCGAATACGACGAGAACGATCACGCCGTGCGTCTCGACACGGTGCTGATCTCCACGCAGCACGATCCCGAGGCCACGCACGACTGGCTGCAGGCGCAGCTCGTCGAGCATGTCATCAAGCCGGTGCTTGACGAGGTCCTCGGCGATAAGGTCGAGCATGATGACTACCGTGTGCTCGTCAACCCGACCGGCTCGTTCGTGCTCGGCGGCCCGGCAGCGGACTCGGGGCTCACCGGCCGCAAGATCATCGTCGACACGTACGGCGGCGCCGCCCACCACGGCGGCGGCGCGTTCAGCGGCAAGGACCCGAGCAAGGTCGACCGTTCCGCCGCCTACGCCGCACGCTGGGTCGCCAAGAACATCGTCGCCGCCGGGCTCGCGCATCGCGTTGAGGTGCAGGTCGCGTACGCGATCGGCGTGGCCGACCCGGTGAGCGTGAACGTCGAGACGTACGGCACCGAGATCGGCGGCGTGACCCGCGACCAGATCCAGCGTGCGGTGCGCAAGGTGTTCGATCTGCGTCCGGCCGCGATCATCGACGAACTCGACCTGCTGCGTCCGATCTACTCGAAGACCGCCGCATACGGCCACTTCGGCCGCGAGGACAAGGACTTCACGTGGGAGCGCACCGACAAGGCCGACGAACTCAAGGCAGCGGTCTTCGGCTGATCCGGATCACGGGGCGGATGGGAGTGCCGGCGTCCCCCTGTCCGCCCCGCGTCTGCATATGTCGAAGCCCTTCACGTGTTTTGACGCATGGATTCATCATGGAGTGGTTCAGGAATCCGTGGCTTCCATGCATGATCATGTGGATTGGGATGATCATCCTCGAGGCATTACTATGGAAGATCCGGAGAAGGATCATCGGTTCGAAGCGTCAACGATCCGATATCTCATATTCTCCAGGTCGTATCGTCGCCGTCGCGTATCCGCTCTTGATTGCGGATTGCATGTGGTGGATATGCGCGATGACGGATTCATGGGATGTGTTCGGCGCGTTCCTGTTCGCAATGCTATTGTATCTGGCGAATCCGATCGCCATGCTGTTCTGGATGGGCTGCGAAGGGTTTCGTTACAGACCGCTTCCGGATGACGGTCCGATCATACGATACGTTCACACGACGATTCCACTGCTCCCCGCCTGGATGGGGGCGATCGTGATGACGATCCTGTTCAGCTTCTGGCTATCCAGATAGTCGAAGCGATGCCCGCCAGAAGACAAAGGATCAGGAGAAGAAGATCATTCGAATACCGGATCCATTCCGGTAGTATCATCCACATTCGGAATATGGGTTGGATTCCGCGAATGGTCGGCTTGATTTCGATAAGAGCCTGATAGGCGGCCAGTATCGAAGCCCATGCAAGAATGATCTGGGTTCGCTGATCATCCCTGAATCTTCGTTCCTCCCGGATCATCCGACAGTAATCCACGGCTTCGTCAAGCTCCCTAATCGAGTCATCCCATTCGGTTTTCGTGATGCCGCAGGCCCCGCATTCGAAGACGTCATACGGGTGGAGCATTCGGGGATGCAGACGACGATACTGATTCGCGGCATGCCCCCACTTTTTCGGATTCGAGGGATTGTCCAGTATTCGGGTTGTGGTTCCAAGCATTCTTTCCCTGACGAATGACAGGAGTCTGGCCGGCGAGAACAGGATGATCGTCCGGGTCGTCCATTTCAGATCGAGTATTTCCACATTCGCTATGAAATCCGATTGTCCCGTCTTGTTCGGCTGTTTTGAGAAGAGAATGGGTTCGTGCTCCTGTCGTTCGGACAGATCCCATGCGAGTGCGGCCCGATCCATGTCGCTTTCCTTCGGCATCATCGGAATCTGGTTGCCTTGGATCGTCAGCCATGAGTAATGTTTTTCATCCGTGTCGTCCGGTACGGAATCATGCAGGATTCCGTAAGTGAGATCCGGCATGTCTTTCGGACGTTTTTCGGGTTCGATCAAGGAGATGAGTCCGTCCAGATAATAGGCGCATTCGTCGTGGGTTCCACGGTACATGACTCCAGGAAGAACATCGTCATCCATCCGGATCATGCGAAGATTCCTGCATCGATGATCGAATTCATCGAATGGAATGTCGTTCTTTTTGTCGAATAGGAAGACATGCCATGTTCGGCTTTCTTTTTCCATGTTCATGGAACAGTATCCGTATTCGTTGCCGAATCCTGTCCGGATTCCATTATGCGAATGCGCGGGGAGCCGATTCCCGATGCCATTGTGCCGCGGATTCTGTGAATACGGATAATGGAGGGAACATTCTCTCCCCCCCGAACGCCTTTCCGGAGTCCATGCATCCGATTAGGTTCGGAAACGTCATCCGCCAATGGGGATTTCGGATGACGTTTCCGTTTTTCGACAGATCGACAAAGATTCATTCGTTCACGATTCTGTCTTCTCATGTTCTTTTTCGAAAGGTATTGTCATGTCTTCGATCATCGTCGATGAAAGCAGCCCGTTCAGCCTGTCCGAACATGTCGCGGATTGTCCGTCAGGCATGGATGCGAGCATCGTCAGGCTTTCTCAATCATTGGGGTTCGATGCGACGATCCGTATGCCGTCCGCATATGCGACGGGCGATCCGGATGCGGTCATCTCCTGCAATACCGCAATCCTGCACCGGTCGTTCAAGGATCTGCAGTCCGCTCAGGACTGGATCGTCTCATGGATGGATCGCATGCACCGATAATGGGGTGTGGCGCGGACGCATGAGCGGAATGCAAAACGAAGGTTCAATTCCATGGAAGGAAGCATCATGGCATTCGACATCCGCACCGTCCATAAGGCGTTCGAGGCGACAGGCTTCGACTGGAACTGGCTTGGCGGCGACCTCTCCTACCGGGTCACCACCGGCACGCGCATCATCGACTTCGACTTCGTGCGCCCCGCCTGCCGGTGGCATTGCGTCACCTTGGATCGTTCGCTTGACGGCGAACGGTATGGGGAGGCGCGACTGGAATACGTGGATGACATGACCGTCGCGGATCTGACGGACATGATCCGTCGCATCGTCAAGGAGGGGGAGTGATGAAGCGTTTTTCGGATTTGAATCATGGGCGCATTCTGGCCGTCCTTAATTCCCGTTTCCGTTTCGATGCAATGGATGACGGCGTGACGGTCTCCCGTTTCGACGTTCTGTGGGATGGGAGGATCGCCTATCACGGGAGCCGTACTCTGCCGATCCTCGTATCGGAGGAGGATGGCGGCGAGTACGTCGAATGGGAGGAGGACTGGATGCCGTTCAGGCTTCCCGCGAGCGGATTCAGCGAGCCGGTCGATCCCCTCCTTTACCGGATCTGACGATTCGGAGGCGGGACTGTGGGAGCACACGGCTTCTGGCCTGGTTATGTCTGCGGTCTGGTCACACCGTTTCTTCTGCTGACGGTCTGGCTGCTGTTGGATTATTTCACACCATTGTTCTCCCGGCATTGCTCGCTGGAATGCGGCTACTGCGATAGGACGCTGCTGCCGGAACGGGAGGGACATGACTACTACGGGCTCCATGTGCTGCTGCGATGGTGGGTGCATGAGCTGACGCCCGCCCATCGGCGAAACAGGAAGCAAGCCAAGAAGCGGACTGTCGAATAGTCCGAAGGCGGTCGGACCTTCACACACCGCTTCTTCGGGATAAAGCGCAAGGCATCAAACGTCAACGGACAAGGACTAGACAATGGCAAGACTCAAATGTCTGGTGACCGGCATCGCCCGTGGCGGCAGGATCGCGCGCGGCATCGTTCTGGTAGAGGCGACCGACTGGGACCCGTTCTTCAATCAGCAAAGACCATGCTGGCGGGTGTCCTTCCGCCGGCCGCCCTATGAGTCGCACTCGTATCCGCGCCATAACTGTTCGGCGGAACTGGCGGCGAGCATGTTCGTACAGGAATACATCGGCCTGCATCCGATACTCGGGTCGGCCGTCATCGGAGAGGAGGAATGGTGATGGCCGTGGATGATCTGAATCAGTGGATCAACCGTCGCATCAAACGGCTGAATCGGCGTATCGAAGGCGATCGGACTGAGATCGAATTATGCGATCTTCATCTCGAACAGTTGTCCGATCTGCTGTCGGATGCCGTCGCATCCAAGAATTACGACGAAGAAACATCTGATATGGTCGACGAGTTCTCCGGATATCTGAACGACCGGCTGACGGCGAGCGCGGACGTAGAGAAGTCTTGTGATTAGTAGCTAAATTACTAGTTTTTTCTAGTTGTTTATGATATACTGGGATCATGAAGCTTTCCGAGTATGCGCGTGTTCACGGTATCCAGTACCGTGCAGCGTGGGAGCGTTTCCGTTTGGGGCGTATTCCCGGCGCGTACAAGGATGAGGTCGGTACGATCATCGTGCCCGACGAGACGACCGCGTTCTCGTTGAACGATGCGGCCGTGTACGCCCGCGTGTCCGATCCGACGAAACGCACCACGCAACTGCCCGCGCAGCGCAAGCGCGTGGAGGATTGGGCCGTGGCGAACGGGTATCGGGTGGTCGAATCCGTCGCCGAAGTCGGTTCCGGAGTGAACGACAAGCGCCGCAAGCTCGCCTCGTTGTTGAAACGGAACACGTGGGGCGTGCTGATCGTGGAACATAAGGATCGGCTCACCCGGTTCGGGTTCGAATGGTTCCGCCTGTTCATCGAAGCGCAAGGCCGGAGGATCATCGTGATCAACGAGGCTGCGGATGACCGGACGGATCTGATTCAGGATCTCGTGTCGATCATCTACTCGTTCAGCGCCCGCCTGTACGGTCAGCGCCGGTCAAAAAAAGCCGTGAAGATGGTGGACATCCTCACCCAAGCCGAAAGCGGGGTGGATGATGCCGTCGAAGCCTGACAAGGTGTACAGCGCGTACAAGGTCGGCTTCCCCGTTAACACGGGCAAGACCGTGGAGTTGAAACGCATGCTCCCTGTATGGCGACAAGGATTGCGACGTACCCTTTCCGTGTTAGAGCGGACGATCCTCACCGGCGGGAAGAAGCCTCGTTGGGTCGACGCGAAGACATGGGACGGCGGACTGTCGCAACGCCAATGGGATTCCGTGACCCGTCAGGCAAAGGCCATGCTTGACTCATGGCTCGAACTACGTGAGATCGATTTCCGTCATGTCGTGTCCGGTTCCACGATCGACGACAAGCTGAAACGTGAACTGTACCGGATCAACCTGCGTCACGCATGGTGGGAGCCGGGCGATGATCCCGCACACAAAATGGCGCGGCGCATCATCAAGCATCTGCGCAAACGCATCCCGTTCCCGAACCCGATGCGCTGCCGGACCATGAGCATGGACGGCAAGATCGCGCAGATCCAACCGTCCATGAAGGGCAGCAGCTTCTACTATTGGGTGCGCATATCCACGTTGACCAAAAACCAGACCCTGTATGCGCCGTTGGTCGTGCACTCCGACCTCGAACCACACCTGCACCCCGACGATCCAGAGACATTGGCGAACCATCTACAGGTACGCGTCAACGAGGACGGAACCGTCACCTCCCGCGTCATGACCACCCAAGACACCATCAAACCCCGTGACAAGGGCGAGACGATCGGCTTGGACTGGGGGTTGAACAGCCTTTTCGCCACCAGCGACGGACGCCTCTACGGGTTGAAACTGTACGCTTGGCTCAAACAACGCGACGAAGAGCTGACCATCCTCACCAAGGAACTCGCCCGCTCCAACATCCCGTACAAGCAGTCCAAGCGATACCGGAACCTGAACCGTCGCATCCGCGAATACGTGAAGAACGAAACCAACCGCGTTCTGAACATCATCGCCGATGACACGCTCCGGGAACTTGTCATCGAGGACTTGGACTTCCGCCACGGCGGACTGTCCAAACGTATGAACCGGATCATCAGCCGGGCCGGACGTGCCACGGTCCGTTACAAGCTGCAACGGCTCAACCAGACCCACGGCATCATCATCACCCAAGTCAACCCCGCATACACTTCACAGGAATGCGGATCATGCGGTTGGACCAGCGAAAAGAACCGTCCAACCCAATCCCAATTCCACTGCGAATGCTGCGGACGCAAACTCAACGCCGATATCGCCGCCGCCAGAAACATCCGAGCGAGACGTTCCCGCCCGGACGGCTGGCAGTGGATCGGCCGACCAACCATCCTGAACCACCTCCTCGAAGAGCATGTTCAGCGATGCCCGGACAGCAAACACTGTCCGTCACGCCGTAAGGAGTACGGCTCCCCAACGTCAGCCAAGCATCCCGTGAGGAACGGGAGAACGGTTGAAACGAGGGTCAAGAACAAGACTAGCGGAATAAAACACTAGACAAGTTCATACTCTTACAAGCTGCTTGCCCGTGTCGAATCTGATTCGGCGCAGGTTGCGGATCAGAATCGTGATGTGAACGGCATGTGCCAGTACGGGGTGAATCGTATCCTTTTCGGCGAAACATACCCCGACTTGTGCAGTCAACCCACCGTGTATGGCACCCGCTGGTGTGCGACACATGAGGACAGGTGGTGCGATCGGTGCGGGTGTCATCTGACCGGTGATGGGCATGACTGCGAGGAGGGTTGATCGTGGCATTACCCGATAAGACGACGGATCGGCTGCTGCTCGACCGGTTCGCGTACGCGGCGGGCAGTTTCATGGACGAGACCGGTGAGCGACGGTGAGCGGCGTTCGTAGGTTTTCTCGGATCATGATTCCGGCAATGCTGTTGAGCATGATCGGCGTCTGCTTCACCTATGGGTGGATCGTGGATCGATTCGGCAGCATTCCGGTCGGTCAGGCAGGACAATTGATCGTCGCACTGGAAGAACGGCCAGAGCAGACGCGGTATTGGCTGCGACAATGTTGGGAGCATGATTTCACGCAGGTGCCGATCGTGGAACGGTATGGCCGGCTTGTCAACGGCCGTTTCACGGGCGACGGCTTCCCCGTCGAAGAGTCGGAACGTAGCGGCGTGAACGCGGCATGGAATCCGATCCGGTTCCGTTGGGAAGCCGTCACGAACGAGAATACGGCGACTATCCGGCTGGTTGCCGACTGTGCGACCTTGGGCGACGTTCAACCGCCCGCGATCCGGGAGCCTTGACGGCATTTCCGCCCACGACCCGTCGACGCATGCATGGCATTGAATATGGGCATGACGAAAGGAGATCTCATTGGGCGGAACACGTTTCACCGCGTCGGAAACCGGTTTGACGGGCGAGGATGACATGACAGGGAGAGGGACGTCTCGCGGGATGGTCGCCGAACCCTGTTCGCGGGGCGTGCATGTGATCGGGGAGCATGCGCGCGCATGGCATGAGAACGGCATGTGGCATATCCGCGCTCTGTTGGACGGTCTGGAGGTGGAGCATGTGGAACTGTGGGATGTGGAGGCGCGCGAGCTTGCCCATCTCATCCTCAAGGACATGGGGGAGTCGGAATGATCACCCTTCAGCATCTGTCCTGGCCTCTGATGATCCTCGCATACGCTTCCGCGCTCCTGTCCATACTGGGATTCGGCGCGTTCATGGCCTTGATCGTGGATGACGGGCATCCCTTTCCGGTCAGGATCCTGCCGCTGCTGATCCCCCTGTTTCTGGGTCTCGCATGGCCGATCGGCTACTGGGAGGGAACCCCCCACGGTGGGGCGAACGGTGGAGACCGCGTATTCGATCGACGGTCTGGCCTGTACGGGCGGAGTGGAACGATCCCAAATGCTTCCCGAGCCGGGACGATACGAATGCTCCTATGAAAAGGACGGGAGCCGGGTGAGGGGACTGCTGACGATCCGCGATGATCAGGCGATCCTGCGATGATTCCCGCCGTTCCCCGCAGAGGGCGACGCATAGCATACCCGACAGGCTGAACGGACGTGCGGAAAGGCTGAAGGCATGCAGGATATGGGGGAGCGTCGCTCCTACACCCGCGGCGAAATGAAGACGATCCTAATGGAATGGTTCCGCATCTCGGATCATCCGATGGATGTGAGCGTCATGGCCGACTGGCTGTACGATCGGGGAGCGGAGGCCCCGGCCGCATGCCGACGCTGCGGCCGGATTCCGATCGTGGCGCACGGACTGTGCATGCCGTGCGTGGAGCTTATGCAGCACAACGACTAGCGGCGCATCCGATCCGCGGCCATATGGATGAACGCGACGGGATCCTCGTCATCGTACATGAATGCGATCTCCCTGCCCGTCGCATGGTATTCGCCCCCCTGCCATTCGCATGAGATCGGATCATCCCCCGCGGGGGCGAGCATGCGGGCCGCGGCGAAGCCGCCGATGTCGTCATGGGAGACGATGAAGACGATCAGCATCCCCGCATGGGCCAGTCCGCCCGGCGATACCGCCGGAGCGGCGTCTTCGCCGAACGTTTTCACTGGGATGGAGAATCGTTCGGCGGGAACGAACTCCGTATCCTCATGTGATTGGGCGTATTCGCGGATCTGCTCCGCAAGCCTTGTGATGTCGTCCATGATTCCTCTCCCTGTCTTCCGTCCGCCGGGTTTTCGACGATCCGGCGCATGCGTCCGCGCGACGCATAGGATCACGCATGATCGAAAGCGTGATGAACGAAAGCGAATGGGCGGATGCGAAGCGCCGCATCGAGGAGAACCGGCGTCTGCTCGCCGATCTCGGACGGGTGACGCATGCGAGCGGGGAGACCATGAAACCCGTCCGATTGGAGGACACTTGGCTAACCCGTCAAACGACCCGGTAAGGGACAAATACTGTCACGCCGTCTCCTGGGATTACACTACCCGCACCCCCGAAGTGGAGCGGCTCCGTCGCATGCTCGCGGACGAATACGATCACGGCGGGCGCTCGAATCGTACGGAGCTGCGCATCCCCGCGGATCCGAGACATCCGGAACGGTTCACGATGCTGCTCCGCGACATCGCCCGACGGACGCTCGACGGCATGGAGAAGGCCCATCTGACCGCCAGCGCGGACGGCCTGTACAGGATCATGTTCCCGTTTCCCGACCGTCCCTGCCTGGGCGACGCGATTCTTCTCGAAGCGGTCATCGGCGCGCTCGGCACGAATGATCCCGGCGGGGAGCCGGTTGAGAACGCCCGTTGAATGCCCGTGCGGGAGCAGACCGGCACTGGTCATGATCCCCGGATGCGGATGGCGGGTCGAATGCGCGCACTGTCCGCGACGCACGGGATTCGAGAAGACGTCGGGAAACGCGATGGATGAGTGGGAGCGGATGATCGGAGCCGATGATGCAGGGTAGGGACTGGCATGAAAAGGCGAAATGCCTGAACGCGGATCCCGACATGTTCTACCCCATGCCGAACGACTGGAAGACCATCGTGGAGGCGAAGCTGATATGCGCATCCTGCCCGGTGTCCGCCGAATGTCTCGAACAGGCATTGGACGGCGGGGAGCAGTACGGGATCTGGGGAGGATTGGATCCGGAGGAGCGGCGGACCCTGCTTCGTCGCAAACGGCAGAGGATGCGCATGGAGTAGGGGTGGAGGAGAATCCGATGAGCGAAACCGATCGCATCGCACGACTGGAAAGCGTTCTCACCGGTTTGAACGCCTGGAACACCGGCCGGCAGTGGGAGGAAACCCATCGTGACCTCATCTACCGTCATCGGGACGGAACGCCACGAACCCCCTATTGGAATATGGAGGGGTTGACGGAACGACAGTCGCTGATCCGTTTCTCCGACACGCTGACCGGCTGCCATCGCAGTCTCATGGCCCACATCCGCGATTACGATCCGCTGCACCGTGACGACTGGCGGGCGGATACGATGATCGGCCTCATGCGCGACACGGATCCCATGATCCTCCGCCTCTACCCGGATGATCCGCAGGGATTCCGCGACCTGTGGACCCTGTTGGCGGACTCCTCTGACGGCGTGTACAACATTCTGCACGAACCGGAGTCAAGCCTTCTGAATGATCGCGACTCGTTCGCCTGCCACTGGTGGGTGAACCATGTGACGGCGCGCATGCGCGAGTTCCTGCAACGGTCGGATATGATGCTCCGAAGACTGTCCCGCGGCGCGTATTCGCTGGATGACGACTGTTGTGACATCATGCCGGTCGTAAGCGTTCGACGGTATGAGGATGGGATACTGGTTGACCGGCAGATGGATGTTCCGAATCATGCGATCATCCGCGTCGAACCGGATTCGCTGGATTGGCGTCACCGGCCGAACGTCGGCGTGTATGGAACCATCGGCATGGCGTTCCCGTATCGGGCGAACGACGGGCATCAGTGGGAGACTCAGCGCCGGTGCCGTTCCCCGCGGAGGTTCGCCGGTATGATCCTGCGCTCTTTAAGAATGGCGGATGAGCTTTTGAGGTCGGATCGGCTATAACCCGATTGCCGGGGCATTCCGGCATGGCATCCTCCCCATGCCGGAATGCCCCGATCCGGACGCATGCCCTCCATATGGGAGTCCTCCCCGTATGGAGGGCGTTTTCATATAGGTGAGGAGGCTTGGATCATGGAGCTGGGCAATCTGCTGTTCGGCCATAGTCGCGGCGCATATGAGGTGGATCGTTCGGGTGAGCCGTGCGATCTGCTGGAATGGCTGATGACAGGTTTGGGTCTCGGCGGGGATGGTCGATTGGATGAGGATGTTCGCCGTCGCATGGGGCGGATTGGATTCGAACCGGATTGGCTGGTTGAGACCGATCGCGGTCTTGACGTTCACGATCCCCGATCCGGTGTGCTTCTGCTGCGTACGCGCGCCTACTGGTGGGGGGATGGGGATGATCCGGAATCGGCGCTGCCGAATCTGGAGATTCCCGCATTGGGATTCTCGCTGGACTGGTACAAGTACATGTTCCGCGACTCGTATTCGAATCTGCCGTTGACATTGGGGCTGGTGAACCGCATGTACGGGCTGCTGATGCCCGTGCTCGCCGAAATGATCCCGTTCGCACCGTATCCGGTGAAGGCCGACTGCGAGTGGACGGCCGGGAACCGGATGATGCGGGTGGGGGACGAATTGCAGCCGATCCTGCTGGACTGCCGCGCGGTTTCCCCGAACGTGCGCCCGGAGTATGATCACGGGTTCATCCGCGACAATGCGGGGGATGGAAGGCATCCGTTCTTCGCCCGCATGATGAACCGGAATGAACGGTTCATCTTCGAGGAGTTCTTCGACTCGCTGGATGAGGCGAAGTCCTGGTGCGAACGTCGCATGATCGAATGGAGGGATCCCGATGCCGACTGATATAAGAAACCTTGGGTTGCGAATGCGGCAGGACGATTTGGATCATCTTCTCCTGTCCGCGACCGGGTATGCGATAGGCCGGGGCACGTATGCGACCGATGGGGTGTTGGATGTGCTGGAGCGCAATCTGAACCGCCTGTCCGTGGAGGCTGCCGCACGTCTGCGTTCGTTCATTCTTTCCCGTGATCGCATGGCATCCGGCTCGAGATGGCTTACGGTGGCGGAGCGTCTGATCGGATTCCGTCACGAGGATGATCCGATTCTGTATGCGAATGGGGTGGATCGGCGGATCGTGTTCTTCAGCGCGTTCCGGTACGACATCATGTCGGATGATCCGCGAATGCCGAAGCTGTGGGAGCGTTGGGCTACGGATTACCCGCAGGTGATCTACGGTCGTGATCATTGGAATCTGCTGAGCGCCCGCGATCTTGTATGGGACAATCTGATTCCCCTGAACGAGCCGTTGAAGACCGTTCAGGATATCGGCGGGCGCGCGGAGCCGGAGGATGACCGGTGGGTGCCGTTGTTCCGCATGCTGCGGGATGGTCGGCCGGAGAGCGGAGCGGAATCATGAGCATTGACATCGAATCATATCGCCGCCAGTTGGAACCGTTCGCCGACTTGGACGTAGTGTCCGCATGGGTGGCCGGCAGCCACATGCATGGTCTGGCCGACGACCGGTCGGATGTGGATGTGAAGCTGATCGTCGCCCCGGACGCGTCGGATATTCTTCTCCAGAAGTCGGATTGGGTGCGATCGTTCCATTCGCCGGATGTGACGGTGATGACGCCGATCCCGTTCATGGGCCAGTTGCTTAAAGGGTCGCCGAACACGGTGGAGGCGTTGACGGCCGATCCGATGCTGGTGCTGGTCGATCATGGTCTGCTGACGGCTTTTCGTCCGATTGCGTCGAGGCTGGTCACTGGTGCGACGGTGGACATGGCATTGGGGAATGCGCGAGCCAACATGCACATGCTCGACAGGCGAACCGACTTGGATGATCGGAGGCGTCGCAAGCTCGTCGCGGAGACGATGCGGCTCCTCCAAAACGTCGAACAGACGTGCATGACCGGTGGGGCGTGGCCGGCCATGATCCCCGCGAATCTGCGTATGCTGCGCGGCATCCGGGATGGGGGCATCACCGTCCCCGGACTGGGGCGGGAATACGAAAGGGTCGCCGCATTGTCCGCCGCCCGCTGGCCGGCGCCGTTGAACGGGGAGACGCGGGAGACGGTGGAATCCGTATTCGTTGATTTGATACGCCGCATCGTCGAAGGATGTCAGGAGAGCACGCCGATCGATGAGCTGGTCGGACTGTTGGACGAATGGATGGGAAGGAGCCGGATATGAGCGAAACCTTGGGTTATCCGCGTGACGGCGGACTGTGGGCGGATCGGGACAACGTGCTCTGGGTCGCCGCGAAGACGAGTGACGGCGCGTACGTGCTCCGCCTGTGGGATACGGATGGTATGACCGACCAGCCCATGTTGTTTGAGGAGGCTGATCTGGACGGATATATGCCGTTCACGCCCGTCACGAAGTTGAGCGCGACCGGCGATTATGTGGATACGCCGTACGACGGGCACGGACTGTACCGTGATCGGGTCTGCAATGACCTGTGGGTCAAGGACGGGAACGTTCTTCGACAGATTCGCCGCGCCGACCGTTGGCTGGTCGACGGGACGGAGACGCCGGCGGTTGATTCTCCGTATGGTCCGTGGATGCCAGTCTCATGGTCTGTCGTCCGTGACGTGGAGGAGACGCCGTGGAAGCCCACGAAAATCGACCCTCATGCGATTGTGTGCTCGGGGCGCGTAGTCACGTTCCCGCCCGTCGAATCGTTCGGACGGCTGGAGCGCGACAAGTGGCTTGCCGTGAAGAATCTCGAGGAGTCGGCCGAACTGGTGGAGGCGTCGAAACGCTGGCTGAAATCCGGTTCCGCCGCTGATCGGATCGACATGCTGTCCGAACTGGCCGACGTGATCCAGACGGTAGCGAACCTGACGGTCGCATTCGACATCACCGACCGGGAACTCTCCGAAGCGCTGGACGCATGCAGGGAGCGCAACAGAAAAAAGGGACGGCTCTGACAATCGCTTCATCGAACGGGTCGTCTCACATGGTCGGGAGGCTTCGGGTGAACGAATACATGCGGACGCTGACGCGCAAGACGATCAGACTGTCCGGCACGGACCCGTATGCGGCGGAGGACGCGTACTATTATCTGATCCGCGCATGCGACGAGAACGAGCACAGGGCATGCCGGCTGCTCATCGAAGCCGTTCTCAGCAAAATGGGCGAACACTGGCCCGACCGGGCAATTGACCGTCTGGAGGAGTTCGCCTACCGGTGCTGCGCGGACAAGGGCATCGAACCCGTCGAAACGATCATGGATACCGTCACCTTCGCCGTCGACATGCACGACTGGAAGCGGATCGCGGAGGATGAGTCATGAGCGCGAAGCGGATGCGACTGGTCGTCTATTGCACGCTGCTGACATTGCTGGTCGTCGCCGGATGCGGCTCGTCGGTTGATATTCCCGGATTGGATACGGGTTCCACATCATCCGTGACCGATCTGAGCGACGGACATTCCCACGGAAGTTTTCGATTCAGGAAGTTCATGACGCCCGATGGTGAAATCCACTGCATCAACTATTCGGCGGGATATAAGGGCGGCCTGTCCTGCTGGCCCGCCAACCAGTCCAAGGACACGGAACAATGAAGTCCAAGGTCACCGCCGTGGACATCGAGGCCGCGCTCGCCGACCGGTATCGGCGGACCGGGAGCGGGTTCCTCCCGCAGATCGAAGTCGATGATCCGCATGGTCTGCTGCGTCTGGATGGGGTCGGCTTGGAATGGTCGTACAAACGCATGTGGCTGAGCGGCTTCGAAATCAAGATCAGCCGCAGCGATTTCCTCCGTGACGCGAAGTATGCGCTGTACCGCAACTACGTTGATGACATGACCCTGGTGTGTCCGGCTCGCATGATCGACCGGGATGAGCTACCCGACGGGATCGGACTGCTATGGTACGACCCGGAGGCGAAACCGGGCCGGCCACGCCTACGATATCGGCGCAAACCGGAACCATCCCACGGTGACACCCGACAGGTCGAACAGCAGATTCTTCGCCGTCTGACCCGACTGGACGCGCCCGCCGGGCGATACGGGCATTACGAATCGGCACGCCAATACGTCGAGGAGAAGACCGCACTGAAAGGCATCGGCGAAGCATTGGGTTCGAAGATGGCCCGGCGCATCACCGAACTGGAACGGTTGCAGGAACCCTCACACCGACAGGCGATGGAGGAGCGGGCCGCCGCCTATGACAGGCTCGTCAGTATTCTGAACGGCCACGGATTCGACCAGATCACACGGTCAAGCCGAGGCACGCAGCTCGATCACGGGCTTGCATGTCTCGACAAGGCGTTGTCGGCGAACGCGCCGGTGGAGACGATCGACCGGGAGACCCGGTATGCGATCAACACGCTGAAATACCTGCGCGAACTGGTCGGATTGGACAGGGATCAGAACGGGAGGGAGACGGCATGATCGGGATGGATGAAGGACGGGGCGTGAACCGTCTGACCTTCAGAAAAGGCGCGGAGTCCGGCATGGATCATGTGGAGCGGGCGGAAGGCATGCCGGTCGGCGTGACCGTTGATATTCGGCGGGTTCATGAGCTGCTGCCGTATACGGCGACTGTGAGCGTGCGGCGTGATTTCGACGACCTGTCGGATGCCCGCATGTGGGCGGAACGGATGGTTGATCTGCTGTGGTTGGCGGAAGCGGAGGAATGATGACCGAACGGACCGGGGATCGGATCGCCGAATGGCTGACTGTCTTGGATGATGCGTTGCAACGGTTTGATCCGTGTCTGCAGGAGATGGATTTTCCCGATAACCGGATCATGCCGCATCAGACGGATGAGGATGGCATGCCGGTGGAACGGTTCGACGATCTGACGGCCCGGCTTCATGTGTCGGATGACGGCGTGATTGAGGCGGACTATCGCGGCGAACGGTATGCGGTTCCGGATCGTCTCGCTGAAGCATGGGTGAACCGGATCAAAGGCATGAGGCTGCGTGACCGGCTGATCAAAGCCGCTGCAAACGTGGCGGAACGGTATCCGAACGCGATGCGACTGCTGGAGGAATCATAGTCGGATCGGACAAACGGGGCATACCGGGGGTGGAATGGCGGTCGCGTTCACATGTCAATCCGGACGCATCTAGAGTCGACCTTGAAAACGTCAATGATCGGATAAAACGCAGGAGGGAATCATGACAGGACTGGAAGCCATGTGGCGGACCGGAGTCAGGTCGTTGGATGGTTCATCGCTGGTCGAACCCGGTTCCGACGGCAATTCGCTTGTTGTTCCTTTGAATGTGCTGGCACGGTATGCGCATGGGATTGAGGACGGGTTGGAACCGGAAGATTACTACTACAGATCGGATGGCAACAGCTGGCACGAGAACGACGCACGGCCCGTGATCCCGGTGGAAACACTCGCGGAGAGACTGAACCGGAGCATCAATAACATCTATTTGTCCGCACGCCGCGACATTGACGCCGTTCAAGCCGATCAGGCCAATGTATTGGACACGCTCCTGCACATCACCCGGCTCGACCCGAAACTGACCATCACGTTCGTCGCCAAGGAAAGGACACTGGAATGACCGACATTCACCGTGAACGCGCGACCGTCAGAAAAGCGGACCTGCAACTGGATTTCGAGAAGCGCACGCCGCTCATCGTCCTGGCGTTCGACACGGAGGAAACCGTTGAGATGACGGATGGCATCAGTCCGAATCGTCTATCGGAGCTGATGATGGCGTTCGGATTGCATGAATGCACGTATCTGTCCGCGTTGGATAATCGTCCGGTCGAAATCGAAATGGATTGGGACATGGAGCGGATGATCGCTTTCACCCCGGAGAACGGAAGAAGGTTTTGCTTATGATGGTCGACTATTCGCAATGGTTGTACAAGGCGGGGCAGCATTCGGAAATCCTGACGGAAAACGGTACCTTGGGCTTCACCGTGCTGGTTCTCGGCAGTGGGGTCGCGATAGCGATCATTCTCGCCCAATGCGTTTTCGTTACTGATGCGAACCGTAAGGGATTCGACCGTTCGCTTATCGTCTGTCTTCTTGCTTGTATTCTCGGCTCCACTCTGGCATTGACGGGAATCCGGACGAACCCCGCATATGATCCGGACACTCCCACGTTCGTGGAGCAGACGGAGCAAACGTTCGGCATCACCCAACTGCAATGCGATGGAACCTGCTATGAGGATGAGCTTCCCGAGAATGGGACGACCGTCACCTATCTGAAAGGAGACCATCTCACGCACGGCACGCTCATCATCACCGGCAGCAAGGTCGGACTCGCCGGACCGGACGGAACACTGTTGAAGGCGGATGAATCATGAGGAACGGGCAGACGGCATTAACCGCTCGGCTCACCGAACTGGATGCGAGCATCGTCAGAACACTGCGCATACTGGATCGGATAGAGCTTATCCCCGGAGCCAAGGATACGCCCGAGTACGACGAGATTCTGAACCATATCGAGGAAGCCCAGAGCATATTGTCCGAATGGGGAGAGGAGACGGGATGGTAAGCCTGTTCAAGTCGAAACCGCAGCCGATCCCCGGATTGCGTTCGTACCCGTTCTGCGGGAGCCGTCTGCTCGGCCGGTCGAAGCCCACTCCGACACCGGGCACGTGGGTGTTCTCATGCGAGAACGAAGACTGCGTGCTGTATCGCACGCGCAACCAGATCCGCATATACCAGTACGAGCGGTCGGAGGAGGATGCCGTCGCCGTCATCAACGGCGAGCGCAAGCTGACGGGGGAGGTCGACGGTGACGATCGATCTTGACGGAGTGCCGGAGGCGGACCCGCAGTCGGAGATGCTGCGTGAACTGGATCGGCTGATGCGCGAACGGTACCGGTTGGATGCCGGGAGACGTGCGAAACTGGTGCCCGTGCTGCGCGAGTATGCGCGACTGTCGCGTGACCTGCATCGCAGATTGGCTGAGATCCGTTCCAATGAGATCGATCGTTTCGACCGGACGGTCGAGAAGATCGGCGACGAGACGGGCATCGTATCCGAACTGCCGGTGGAACCGGATCGGACGATCGGCCGCGACTGGGAGCTGATGGACGAAATCGACTCCCTGGAGCTGACGTTGATCGGCCGGGCGGAGGACTGCGAACTATTGGCGGCGAGCATCAGCGAACGGCAGGACACCCCGTTGGAGCCGGGGGAGAAGCTGGCGTTGCATCGACGGCTCCTATACGAGCGGCTGGCCGAAGCGAACCGGAAACGCGCGGAATTGCGCGACGAGTATGCGAAACGCCGCTGCGACCTTCTTCACGCCGGCTACGACCTCGACCTGAACCTCAAAGCGCTTACGACGCTCAAGGAAATCGCGGAAGACTACCGGGATGCACGACGGAAGAAAGAACGATTGGAACGCGAACTCAAGAACACGGAGGAATCATGACCGACAAGACAGATAAAGGCATTCGCATTCCGGTCACCATCACGCGGAGAACGTTCATCGTCTGTCTCGCGATCGCCTGTCTCGGCGTGTTCGTCATGCGTACGAAACCGGTGATCGCACCGTTGGCCGCCTATACGCCGATCATCGGATGGATCATAGTCGTACTCGGATGTTTGGGAGTGGCGGTAAGCGGCACCCTCATGACCGTCGCCATCCTCAACGACGATCCGGTCGACGACAAGCCGGACGGCAAACCGGGGGGGGGAATCCTCGGCACGGCACGGGAAATCAAAAGAGACAAGGAGGAAACCATCATGGAATCGAAGCGGAGCATCATCCTCACCCGCCCACAGGCCGACCGACTGCTCGACCCGGCGGATCGTGAGCGCCTGTTCGCCGAATGCGCGGAGGCGACCGGATTGGAGAACGCGATCGTCAGACGGCAGACATTGCAGAACGCGCTCGACCTGCTCAAACAGTCACGGCAACGATTCGCCTCCTGCTGGGACTGCCCGCAACATAAGGAGACGCTGGAGGCATACGACCGGCTCATCACCCGACTGAATGACGCCTGCGATCAGGCGGCCCGCACGGTCGACACGATGATGGGATACCCGGCATGACCCGCACCACCCGACGCATCCGCATCATTTGCCTGACCGTACTGGCGCTCGCAGTCATTCTGCCCATCCTGCTCCACTCTCACGATTCGATCAGACTCTGGGTGGACAACTATCGGCATGAACTACCCATGATCCTGTTCTTCTCGATCACCGGCGGACTGTTGCTGATCCTGTTCGTCCATGCGGTCCTGTGGCTGATCGACATTCTCGAAAACGACACGACCGGAATCGGAATGATGCTACGCACGATAGGCATTCTCCTGTTCGACGCACTATGCCTCATCTGGTTCCACGCCTCGATGACCGTCGACTGGATTCACATCCCATTCTCATGGATACCACTAAGCATCATCCCGATACTGGAATCCGGCCTGTTCATCCTCAGACTCGCCCACACGACCAACCGACAGTCACAGCACCGGCAAGCAAAGAGGACATCATGACCCGCACCATCCGACGCATCCGATTAGCCTGTCTGACCGTACTGGCGCTCGCCGTCATACTGCCGGTTCTGTTTTATTTCCGCAAACCTATCGGCCTGTGGCTGACAGAGTATGGGCATGGACTGCCGTTGCTCCTGCTGTGTTCGATCACCGGCGGCCTGTTACTGTTTCTTCTCGTGTTCGCTTTTCTGTGGCTGATCAACATTGTGGAGGATGATACGACCGGCGTGGAGCTGATTCTCCACACGCTTGGTATTCTCACGGTCGGCGGATTGTGCGTCGGCTGGTGGCGGCTGGCCGGCATGGTCGACTGGATTGGCACGCCGTGGTCGTGGGTGTTCCTGACCGTTCTTCCGGTCGCCGAATGCGTGCTGCTCGCACGATGGTCCGACGGCATGCCCGGCGTACGACATGAAACGGAGGATGATCGGCTTCCGTGGCGGGATCGTCTCGCCGATCAGATCATCCAGTTCGCCAAGGATCATATCGCCGGAGAACAGGACGAATCAGAGGAGACGGATGATGGACGCTGACGGCGAGCACATGATCGAAGCCCTTCGGGACAGCGTGACCGCGTTGAAGCGGCTGGCCGTCACGATACTGTTGGGCGGCGGTCTGATTCTCTTCCTGTTTCTCTGTCCCGTATCGTGGTGGATGTGGCTGTTGCGCGGCATGGCGATCGGGCTGACCGTCCGCCCGCTGATCGACATCACGTTGGATTACATGCGGGCGGGGCGGGCGATCGGACGATTGCTGGCGTCGCGGGGCGGCGCGGACGCATTCGCCCAAGTGTTCGCGAAAGGAGACGAGTCATGAACTCTGAAGAGCGTTTTTGGCACGAGTATCTGGACCGGTTCCATTACACGGATCGGACGGACGACGGGTACGGTCCCGATTCGCCGCGCGTCGGCGACAAGGGTTCCGCCGTCACCTACTCGGTCACGGAATCGATGAAGAACATTCCGTTCACCATCGAAATCGAGCCGACGACCGGATTGCCCGCTTTGCATGCGAATACGGGTGAGTGGATGGGTCTGTTCGACTTCGCCGTCAGCCCATGGCGGGAACTGTATCTGCACGAACGCGCCCACGGCACGGCCGTCATCCACGGCAATGGCGTGGACGAATGCGCGGACCTCACGCCGCCATACGAGGGCGTCGAAACCGTCATGTGGAAGCACGGTCGCCTGTACACGGCTGACGGCGGACAGCCGGTCGGCGGGGATGATGCGATTGATCTGATGGATGCGCTCATCCGACTCGGCTACGAGACGATCGAGAGGAAGAATAGAGTATGAGCGGATCGTCCGACCGTTACGTGTTCGATACGGCAATCCATGCGGCATTGGATGCGTTGACTCTCACGTTGGAAACGACCGACCCGTTGTCCCGCGCCGATCTGCTGCTTGCGGCTCAGTCGCAGGTCGGTGCGGCGTTGAAGCAGCTGCTTGTAGAGGAAGGGAACCGGCAATGACCGACATGAATCGTCTGATGATCGCCCGGACGAAACTGGACGACGCGCTGCAG
Source organism: Bifidobacterium sp. SO1 (assembly GCF_018555335.1). Taxonomy (NCBI): domain Bacteria; kingdom Bacillati; phylum Actinomycetota; class Actinomycetes; order Bifidobacteriales; family Bifidobacteriaceae; genus Bifidobacterium; species Bifidobacterium sp. SO1. The sequence continues at coordinate 32,743 of NZ_JAFEJR010000024.1, forward strand.
CTTCTGCAACTCGCCTACGGCATGACGGCCGACGCGCACGATCGTCTGCGCGAGCCGGAATCGAACCCGTCTGCCGATGATGCCCTGTTTTTGGAGATCGCGAAAACGGAAGGTCATCTGGCTGAACTGATCCGCACCTACGCGGACGAACTGGACATGCAGATCGGAGAAGAAAATGATCGATGATAATCAGGCGAAAATGTTCTTCCGTGACGGCGTGGGCGAACGCTATTCGCTTGTCGCCGACCCGACGCTGGAGGATGCGGACAGGCTGTGGAATGAATGGCTGGACGCGCATGACCGGCGGGTCGAACGCGCGCTGGCGGATCGTCGGCTCCCGGATACGCCGGGCCTATGGGCCGACCGTCACGACCGATGGTGGCTGGTCTGGCATCGGGAATGCGACGGCATGTTCGCCCGCCCGCTGGCTGACCGGGATGCCGAAACGGTCAAGGTGCGCGGCTGGAAGCCCGATGGGCTGACACCGTTCAAGCCGTTGACGATCCTGTCATCCGACATCTGGACGGATGACATGTACCGTCCCGGTCTGTTCCGAGACCGGGATGGGAGCATCTGGTGGCAGATCCAACGCGATGACGGCGTGTATGAGGCGCGAATGATCGCCTTCAAATACGGCTGGCAGTGGGGCGACCTGGATGATCCCTCCGGCTGCGGACCGTTCACGCTCATGACCGCCATGGACATGGACTGGACAAGACCGAACCAGTAAGGAAAAGACGGCATCCCCGATTCGACCGGGGATGCCGTTCCTTCTTTGCGGACGCATGAGCCGTCCGACGATTCGTCTAATGGACGGGAAGGATGATCATGCTGGGAAACACGGTACGCGAAGGCATCACGGACGGCATCATCTGGCGGATCGCCGCCCATGACCGGTTCTTCGCATGGAACGGCTACGTCAACCTCCCCGACAATCATCCGTGGCGACAGTTGGAGGACTGGCGGATACCGTCTGACGTGCACGGCGGCATCACCTACGGGCCGGACGAGGACGGGTGGATCGGCTTCGACATGCTACACGCCACGGACAGCGTGATCTCGCTGGACGGATACGACATGGACGACGATCTCAGACTGTTCTGCATCGAACACGGACTGCCCGAACCGGATATCAGGGAACGCACGTTCGACGACGCGTACCGGGAGACGATGAGGCTCGCGCATGAGGCATCCGAGGCGATGCGGCCGGCCAGTCGCGCCTGACCGGAATGGCGGTAATCGGATATGTCGGCGGAAATACCCGAAGGAGACGATCATGGACAGGCAGGAGCGGCACGCATTTCTTGAAACGCTCAGCGACTTCGCGTTGTATGAGACGTTTTACGAGACGGGCACCATTTACGGCGGAACCCTTGTGGCCTTGGAGGACAAGGCGGAAGAGGAACACGACACGGATCGATTCCATACGTGGAGAGGCGAGGAGATTCGTCTCCAGCATGATCGCAACAATGTTGCCGCCCATGATCGCGACAGCCAGATCCGATTCATCGAACAATGGAACGATCGCCGGGAGGAACTGGAGGCGATCCTTGAACATTGACGATCCGCGGTACGCCCGCCGTCGCTGGCTGGACAGGATCATGCCGGTCGTATTCGATTCCGTTCAGTCAGACAGTCATCCGGTCACGGTTTTTCTCGGAGGACAGCCGGCGGCTGGAAAGACCGGCGGACAGGATCTGGCCAAGGGACTCTACCCGGACATCATCCCCATCGTCGGAGACGACTGCAGAAGATATCATCCCCAATATCGCGGACTGTTGAAGGATTCGCCTCTGCGCATGCCTGAAGTCACCGCGAGGCTTGCCGGCATCTGGACGGGCATGTGCGTGGATCATGCCGACGCGTACGGGTATTCAATCATCATCGAAGGCACGTGGCGCAACCCAAACACGGTATTGGATGAGGCGAAACGCTGTAAGGAACTGGGGCGTTCTACGCATGCGATCATCGTGGCGACCCCGCCGCTGGTGAGCCGGGCGGGCATGATCGACCGGTATTGTTCCACCCTGTTGTCCGGCCGTGGGGCGCGGTGGACTCCGCCTGATGCGCATGATCGCACGGTCGAGGCGTTGCGGTCGAACGTGCCTCTGATCGCCGATAGCCAGCTGATCGACCGGTTCACCGTCACCGACCGTACGGGTGCGATTCTTGCGGACAGCGAGCGGTCGGATGATGTCGTCCGCGCATGGCTGCGACGATTCGACGCGCCGTTGACCGTGAACGAGGAACGAATCATATTGCGGGCGACGGAACTTGCAGAACAATGCCGAACGGTGATGGCATCGGATGATTACGAACGTCTGGCGTCCGAGACGGATATGGTTCGCCGCCGCATGTTCCCCGGAATCAGATCGGCTCGCATATGAATGATCACAGGACGCATGACAGATAAGCAACGGCGATAAGGGAGGATACCGGCAATGACGAACGATTTCGACAAGGCACTAAAACAGGCGATGCTCCAATATGTGATCGACAACCGGTATGACTGGGGCGACGACGAGCCGGATGAGGACCCGCCGGTCGAAGTGCTCGAATGGGAGGAACAGCCATTCGTGGAGGCGACCTGCGACACGTGCGGACCGGAATGGCCGCGAGTCTACATCACGTATCGTACGAAGAGCGGTGTGACGGATACGCATGTGGTCGAAGAGGATTTCGGCGAATTCATCCGCGAACTCACCCGATCGGAGGAGTAGCCGATGCCGAAACGCTACATTCCGCCAT
>NZ_JAFEJR010000025.1:0-31668 GCF_018555335.1 Bifidobacterium sp. SO1
CATTGGAACACCAAACGAAGGCAGAAACGACTTGAGGGACACACCCCGGAGGAATTCCGGAATATGTCCCTCACAGCCTGATCAGGTACCCTTAATAAACCACGTCCAACTTCCGGGGCGCAGTTCATCCGTCCGCGATCGCCTCGCGTTCCATATCCACGAACTTCGCCACGGACGTCTCCACCGAGTAGTGCTCCTTCGTATGCTCGGCATACCGCGCGCCCCACTCGGCCAGCTCCGCGGGATGATCGATCCACCAGTCGATGCGCTGTGCAAGCGCGGCCGCATCGCGCACGGGGAACAGGGATTCGTCCAGCAATGCGAACTGGCCGGCCGCACTCAGCTCGGACGAGGCGATCACCGGCACGAGCCCCGACGCCATGCCCTCGATCACGCTCAACGACTCGATGTCCACGATCGACGGATGCACGAACAGGTCGCACGAGCGCAGCAGCGCCGGCATGTCGGCGTTCCGATGGAATCCGATCGACGCCGGACGGCTCAGCAGCATCTTCGCGCGGAACCGCAGATACCGTTGCAGCGGCCCGGTGCCGCAGATCGTCAGTTCGATGTCCTTGGCGTGACGGCAACGCGCGATCGCCTTGATGAGCGTGATGTGATCCTTCTCGTGCGTGAGTCTGCCGGACGCGACGATGCGGAACGGCACGGGCGCCGGTTCGCCGACGGCACGCTGCGTCTTCGGCGTGAACCGTGCGGTGTAGCCGTTCGAAATCACATGCAGTTTGGCCTGGTACCCGTGCGCGCGCAGCTGGCCGGCGATCATTTCAGTCGGCGCATGGATATGGCCGATGCCCCCGTACAGCCACATCTTGAACAGCCAGTACAGGAAGCCCGAAATGCCCGGCACGTATTTGAGCGGCCCGGCGGAATAAGTGACGTTCTCCGGCTGCAGATGGAATCCGGCGGTGACTGGGATGCCCATGGCGCGGGCGGCGTGGGCGGCATGACGACCGAAGCGGAACGGCAGGTAGATATGCACGGCGTCGGCGCCGCGGAAGGCGGTGCGGAACAGGGTCTCGCTCGGTTCGGCGAACTGCATCTGCTGTTTGGCGGCGACCCAGGAGACGAGCGGCACGCGGCTCACCCGCGCCGGGTATTCGGGCGCTCCGATGCCGACAAGCCGCACGTGATGCCCTTGGCGTTCGAGTTCGTGCGCGTATTGCAGGGCCGAGTTGGATGTGCCGTTGCCTTTGTTGCCGATGGTGTCCATGACGAGCGCGATGGTCAGCGGACGGTCGAGGCCCGGCTGTTCTGTTTCGACGGCTGTGTCGTCGTCTTCCTGATGTTCACGCATTGCCCCATACTATCGCCGCCGCCGACCGACGATGTGCTCGTCGACACCTCTCACGCGTGGCGGAAATGACTCGCTGGCATATATGCCAGCGAGTCATTTCCGCCACGCGTGAGAGGTGCTAGTCCCTGATCAGGCAAGCGAACACCGCCATAAAGGCGGCGGACGGCAGCACATGGCACAATAACAGTCATGACTGATATGAACGTTTCCCCGGTTTCCGCATCCTCCCCCTCCCCCGCTGGTCGCACGCTCGGCACGCCGATGGGCGCGCATCCGACGCGCGTGCTGTTCCTCGGCGCTGGCGAGCTGGGCAAGGAGGTCACGATCGAGCTGATGCGTCTCGGCGCGTGGGTCTGCGCGGCCGATTCGTACGCCGGCGCGCCCGCGCAGCAGGTGGCGCACGAGTATCGCGTGCTCGATATGGCGAACGCCGACCAGTTGCGCGCACTGTTCGACGAGGTCAGGCCGGATATCATCGTGCCCGAGGTCGAGGCGATCGCCACGGGCGAGCTGGCCGCGGCCGCCGCTCGCGGCATTCAGGTGGTGCCGAGCGCCGAGATCGCGGCGATCTGCATGGATCGCGAGCGCCTGCGCGTGATCGCGCACGAGGAACTGGGACTGCCGACCACCCCGTACCGGTTCGCGGGCTCTCTTGAGGAGTTGCGCGCGGGCGCGGCCGAAGTGGGCTACCCGTGCGTGGTCAAGCCGATCATGAGCTCGTCCGGTCACGGCCAGTCGGTCGTGCGTTCGACGGATGCGATCGACGCCGCATGGACGGAGGCGCAGGAGGGCCGCCGTGCATCCGGCGAGGGCGACATGTCGCGCGTGATCGTGGAGGCGTTGGCACCGCTGGATTATGAACTGACCGTATTGACGGTGAGCTCGTCGGCCGGCATCGTCACCTGCGCGCCGATCGGGCAGCGTCAGGAGTCGGGTGACTACCGTGAGTCCTGGCAGCCGGCCGCGACCGATGCCGACGTGCTGGAGACGGCCCAGTCGATCGCGCGCCGTGCAGTCGAGGGACTGGTGTCGAAGGCCACGGCGACCGGCGAGCACGGCTGGGGCGTGTTCGGCGTGGAGCTGTTCGTGCTGACGGACGGTTCGGTGTTGTTCAACGAGGTGTCGCCGCGTCCGCATGATACCGGCATGGTGACGATGATCTCGCAGCGTCTGAGCGAGTTCGCGTTGCACGCGCGCGCGATTCTGGGTCTGCCGGTGACGGACGGTCATGTGGCGTTGGCGATGCCGGCCGGTGAAGTGGCGGCAAGCCATGCGATCGTCGTGGCGGGCGACGGCGAGGCGGAGTTCTCGAACGTGCCGGCGGCGTTGGCCGAGCCGGGCACCGACCTGCGCATCTTCGCCAAGCCCGAGGTGCACGGCCATCGCCGCATGGCGGTCGCGCTGGCGATCGGCGGCTCTGCGGACGACGCACGCGCCAAGGCCGCCCGTGTGGCCGATACGCTTGACATCACCGTGTGCTGATCAGCACCGGTCAACGCTGACAGACACTGGCCGACACGTGAAAAGCCCGCGGATCGTTCCGCCGGAATGTGCCGAAACATTCCGGCGGAACGATCCGCGGGCTTTTCGCAAGTCAGGAGGCAAGCCCCTCACGAGAGCATGGCTTCAATGTTGTTGCCGTCGGGATCGTGGATGAACGCTGCGTAATACGTCGGACCGTAGTTCGGACGCGGACCGGGCGCACCGTTATCGGTGCCGCCCGCCGCCAGACCGGCCCGGTAAAACGCCTTGACCTCGTCCTCGTTGTGGGCGCGGAACGCGACATGCACCGGCTGGATCGACTGATCGTCGCGCGGCACGATCAGGAAGACGAGGTCACCATCCTCCCCGTTGGTGAAGAACGTGCCCACTTCGGGGTCGTCCTTGCGCTCATACCCCACCGGCGCAAGCAGCTTCTCGTAAAAATCCGCGCTTCTGGCCGCATCCGACACGAACAGCACGATGTGATCAATCATCATGGACCTCTCTTCCCACAACACTGTGACGTAATCAGTAGTATCACGATCGCCGTCTGTGTCAACTTCGATGTCCATATCTCGTACGTATACGGACGGTGTCATATCAGGCATGACGCGGCGCGGATCCGCACGTCGCCGCGCGTGACAATGGAACCACCGGCGAAGGAGCGTGATCACATGATCGACTGGAGAAGAACAGCGGCCGCAGCGGCCGGCATCATCCTTGCAATGAGCATCGCGGCATGCGGCCCGACACAACAGCCGCGGCCCCACGCCGGCGACGACGTTGCTGCGAGTTGTGCAGTCAGTTATGCGAAGACGTACGACTCACCGCAGGATTACATCGATGACGTCAAGCCCGATCTGATAGCCAAGGCGACGCTCGACGCGCCCACGTTGTCAGGCAACGGCCGGACCGTTTCGTTCACGGCGCGTCTGCTGGATGTGAAGACCGGCGACAAGCGGATCGGCGACGACGTCAAGCTTCGTTTCGAATGCGACTCGGTCGCCTCGTTCATGCCGGACGGCTACCGCACCGGCGATGAGGTGATCGTTCTTGCCAACGACGGCAGGCTGCGCCAGCCCGAAAGCGTGTGGCCGTTCGACCGGCAGGCATACGACGCGCTGACCGTGCGATGACCATGCGATAACCGGCCACGGACCCTCCGCCCGCCCGATGCCGACGATGGTGGCACGTCGCGGACGAGCGGCGCCGTGCCACTCCGAAACGGCCCGCTTGTAGCCCTTTATTGGTACCCTTTTACCGTTAGTTCACCCAGAAATTCCGCTGATTTGAAAGGCGATCATGGAGAAACTGGAAAAGCTCTACGAGGGCAAAGCCAAGCAGCTGTACGCAACCGACGACCCGGATATCCTGTGGGTCGAGTACAAGAACACCGCGACGGCCGGCGACGGCGAGAAGAAGGAGGACTTCACCGGCAAGGGCCGTCTGAACAACCTCATCACCACTATCATCTTCGACCTGCTCAAGGCCCGCGGCATCGACAGCCACCTCGTCAAGCGTGTGAACGACACCGCCCAGCTGGTGCGCAAGATGGACATGTTCCCGCTCGAGATCGTGCTGCGCAACACCGCTGCCGGCCACTTCTGCTCGCGCCTCGGCGTCGAGGAGGGTCTGCCGCTCAAGGAGCCGGTGCTGGAGTACTTCCTCAAGAACGACGACCTGCATGACCCGTTCGTGAACGACGACGACCTCGTGGCGCTCGGCGTGTGCACGCGCGAGGACCTCGCCGAGATCGCCCCGCTGGCACGCAAGATCAACGAGGCCCTGATCGACATCTTCGCGAAGATCGACGTCAAGCTCGTCGACTTCAAGATCGAGATGGGCCGCGCCTCCGACGGCACGCTGCTGCTGGCCGACGAGATCACGCCGGATTCCTGCCGCCTGTGGGACCAGCGCGACCACTCCGGCAAGGTCGAGCACCTCGACAAGGACCTGTTCCGCCGCGGCCTCGGCTCGATTATCCCGGCCTATGAGGAGATCGAGAGCCGCCTGGCCGAGCTGGCCAAGTCCGAAGGCATCGAAGTCGCCTGACACCCGTTTTCTGGCTCCCCCTGCCATCAGAGGGAGCCGATTTTCGTTATATGTGACGATTCCCAAGAGTTTTGCAAGAAAGGATTTCCATGGTTTTTCGCGTGTACGTGGAAAAGAAGCCCGGCTTTGACGTCGAGGCGCAGCAGCTCGCCGGCGAACTGCGCACGATCCTCGGCATGACCGGACTCAAGTCCGTGCGTATCGTGAACCGCTACGACGTGGAGGGCATCAGCGCCGAGCTGTTCGCCCAGGCCACGCCGACCGTGTTCAGCGAACCGCAGGTCGACGCCGTCTCCAACGACCTGCCCGACTTCGGCGACGCGAAGGTGTTCGCCACCGAGTTCCTGCCCGGCCAGTTCGACCAGCGCGCCGATTCGGCGAGCGAGTGCATCCAGCTGATCTCGCAGGGCGAGCGTCCGACCGTCCGTTCCGCCAAGCTGTACGCCCTCGACGGCGACCTGAGCGACGCGGACGTGGACGCGATCAAACGTTACGTGATCAACCCGGTCGAGGCCCGCGAGGCGAGCCTTGCCGCCAAGGAAACCCTGAAGACCGCCGTGCCGACCCCGGGCAATGTCGAGGTCATCGCCGGATTCAACGAGATGGACGCGGCCGCCGGCGAACGTTTCATTGCCGAGCGCGGTCTTGCGATGGATCTCGCGGATCTCGAGTTCTGCCAGCGGTACTTCGCAGCCGAGCAGCGCGAGCCGACGATCACCGAGATCAAGGTCATCGACACGTACTGGTCCGACCACTGCCGCCACACGACGTTCGGCACCGAACTGGACGACGTGGTCATCGACGACGCGACCGTCAAGGCCGCGTTCGAGCGTTACCTTGAGCTGCGTCACGAACTGGGTCGCGACGAAAAGCCGGTGTGCCTGATGGACATGGGCACGATCGGCGCGAAGTGGCTCAAGAAGAACGGCATCCTGACAGGTCTCGACGAGTCCGAGGAGATCAACGCCTGCACCGTCAAGGTCAAGGTCGACGTCAACGGCGAGGACCAGGATTGGCTGTTCCTGTTCAAGAACGAGACGCACAACCACCCGACCGAGATCGAGCCGTTCGGCGGCGCGGCCACCTGCATCGGCGGTTGCATCCGCGACCCCCTGTCGGGCCGTTCCTACGTGTACCAGGCGATGCGCGTCACCGGCGCCGCCGATCCGACCGTGCCGGTCGCCGACACGCTGGAAGGCAAGCTGCCGCAGCGCAAGCTCGTAACCACCGCGGCCGCCGGCTACAGCTCGTACGGCAACCAGATCGGCCTGGCCACCGGTCAGGTCGACGAGATCTATCATCCGGGCTACGTGGCCAAGCGCATGGAGGTGGGCGCGGTCGTGGCCGCCACCCCGGCCGATCACGTGCGCCGCGAGACCCCGGCTCCGGGTGACAAGATCATCCTGCTCGGCGGTCGCACCGGTCGTGACGGCATCGGCGGTGCGACGGGCGCGTCCAAGGCGCACAACGTCGAGTCGCTCGAACTGGACGGCGCCGAGGTGCAGAAGGGCAACGCGCCGGTCGAGCGCAAGCTGCAGCGTCTGTTCCGCCGCGGCGACGCGTGCCGTCTGATCAAGCGCTGCAACGACTTCGGCGCCGGCGGCGTGTCCGTGGCGGTCGGCGAGCTCGCGGACGGCCTGTACGTCGATCTCAACACCGTGCCGAAGAAGTACGAAGGCCTTGACGGCACCGAGTTGGCGATCTCCGAATCGCAGGAGCGCATGGCCGTGGACGTGGCCGCCGAAGACGTGGACGAGTTCCTCGGCTACGCGCGCGAGGAGAACCTCGAGGCCACCGTCATCGCGACCGTGACCGAGGACCCGCGCATGGTGATGACGTGGAACGGCGACGAGATCGTGAACCTCTCCCGTGAGTTCCTCGCCTCCAACGGCGCGTCCAAGCATCAGGTCGTGCACGTAGAGGCGCAGCAGGCGTACGAGACGCCGGCTACCTGGCGTGAGGGTTCGCTCGCGGATCGTCTGCACGCGGTCGTGACCGATCTCAACGTGGCGTCCAACAAGGGCCTGTCCGAGCGTTTCGACAGCACCATTGGCGCGGGCACCGTGCTCATGCCGTTCGGCGGCCGCCGCCAGCTCACCCCGAACGAGGCCATGGTCGCCAAGTTCCCGGTGTTCGGCGAGACGACCACCGCCTCGGCGATGGCGTGGGGCTTCAACCCGTACATCATGAGCGCGAACCAGTTCACCGGCGCATACCTGTCGGTGGTCGAGTCGCTCGCCAAGCTCGTGGCCGCCGGCTTCGAGCATGAGAAGGCGTACCTGAGCTTCCAGGAATACTTCGAGAAGCTGCGCGACGAGCCGGAACGCTGGGGCAAGCCGACCGCCGCCGTGCTCGGTGCGCTCATGGCGCAGATCGACCTCGGCGCGGGTGCGATCGGCGGCAAGGATTCGATGTCCGGCACGTTCGAGCATCTCGACGTACCGCCGACCCTGATCTCCTTCGCCGTGGCCGTGGGCAACATGAAGCGCGCCACGTCGCCGGAGTTCAAGGGCGCCGACCATCGTGTCGTGCGCATCGCGCCGCGCTATCTGGCGGACGGCATCACGCCGGACAAGGATGCGCTGCTCGAGGCGTTCTCGATCGTCGAGGAGCTGACCGACTTCCACGACGCGCTGGCCGTGTCCACGCCGGGTTACGGCGCGAGCGCCGAGGCGCTGTTCAAGATGACGCTCGGCAACCGCATCGGCGTTGCGCTGAACGATTCGATCGCCGCGGACGACCTGTTCACGCCGGCGTACGGCTCGTTCATCGTCGAGCTGGCGGACGACGCGAAGCTTCCGGCCGCGTCGAATCTCGTCGAGATCGGCGAGATCGGCACGACGACCGCCGCGTACGAGCTGCGCGCCGCGGGCGAGACGCTTGATCTGGACGCGATTCAGGAGGCGTGGGAGTCCGGCATCGAGTCCGTGTTCCCGTACCGTTCCAAGGGCGACGAGGCGGGCAAGACGACCGAGACGGTCACCTTCGAAACGCCGAAGAAGACCGTGTACGTGGGTGCTCCGGTCGCCAAGCCCCACGTCGTGATCCCGGTGTTCCCGGGCAACAACTGCGAGTACGATTCGGCCGCCGCGTTCGAGCGCGCCGGCGCGGACGTGTCGACGCTGATCGTGAACAACCTCACGCCGGCCGCCGTCGCCGAGTCGACCGCCGCGCTGGTCGAGGAGATCAACAAGAGCCAGATCGTGATGATTCCGGGCGGTTTCTCGGGCGGCGACGAGCCGGACGGTTCCGCGAAGTTCATCACCGCGTTCTTCCGCGCCCCGGCCGTCACCGAGGCCGTGCGCGACCTGCTCAAGAACCGCGATGGCCTGATGCTCGGCATCTGCAACGGTTTCCAGGCGCTCATCAAGCTGGGTCTGGTGCCGTACGGCGACATCGTGCCGATGACCGAGGAATGCCCGACCCTGACGTTCAACACGATCGGCCGTCACCAGAGCCGGCTCGTGCGCACGCGCGTCGCGTCGAACCTGTCCCCGTGGCTGGCGAAGACCTCCGTCGGCGACATCCACACGGTCGCGATCTCCCACGGCGAAGGCCGTTTCGTCGCGTCCGAGCCGGTGCTTGACCTGCTTAAGACCAACGGTCAGATCGCCACGCAGTACGTGGACGAGTCCGGCGTGCCCGGCATGGATCTCGATGTGAACCCGAACGGCTCGCTGCTCGCGATCGAAGGCATCACCAGCCCGGACGGCCGCGTGTTCGGCAAGATGGGTCACTCGGAGCGCTCCGGCAACGGCCTGTACGTGAACGTGCCTGGCAACAAGTACCAGCCGCTGTTCGAGGCCGGCGTCGAGTACTTCGCCGCGTAAGGCAGGTTGTCTCTCTTGCCATGTCATTTCGAGCGAGGCGAAGCCGAGTCGAGAAATCTCTTCTGTCTAATGGCTCTGGAAGATTTCTCCACTCGCTTCGCTCGGTCGAAATGACATCATGACACACCCAACGGGCGTGCAGATAACGACGAATGGGCGGGGTATGTCAAGATCAAACTTGGCATACCCCGCCCATTCGTATCTATACGTGATATACGCGCCGTTTATGCCTTGTCGAACTGGTCGACGAGTGCGGTCATCCAGTCGAGCAGGTCGTCGTATTCGGCCGGCATCTGTTCGGTCAGTTCGACCGTCGGCACGTTGACCGACTTGGCCGCATCGGTGATCTGATCGGTGGTCGAGTTGGCTTCCTGCGTGTTGACGACGAGCATCCTGATCGAACCATCCTTGAGCGCGTCTTGGAAGTCCTTGATGTCGGCCGGGGTCGGCTCGCTTTCGTTGGCCGACGCCTGCGCGTAGCCGGTCGGCGTCTTGTCGCTCATGCCCAGATCGTCGGCGAGATACCATGCGACGGATTCGGTCGCGCCGTACGGCAGCCCCTTCGTGGCCGCGGAGGCGTCCTTGATCTTGGATTCGAGCGCATCCTCCCGCTCATGCCATGCCTTGTTGAGCTTCGTGTACTCGTCCTTGTTCGCGGGATCGGTCTGCCGGTAGGCGGCGGTGATCGCGTCGGCCGCCGCGTTGCGCACGGCTGCGGAGAACCACACGTGCGGGTTGTCGCCTTCCGCGATGCCGGCGGCGTCGGCCGCGTCGACCAGCGTCGCCTTGGTGGATTCGACGGCCTTGGACGCCCAGTGGTCGTAGTCGGCGCCGTTGACGACCGCGACGTCGGCCCTGTTGAACGCGGCGACGTCCTTACTGGTCGGTTCGTAGTCGTGCGCTTCGACGTTGGTTTTGGTCATGATGTTGGTCACGGTGACGTATTCGCCGCCGAGATCCGTCGCCATCGATCCCCACTGGTTGATCGACGCGACGACCGAGATCTTTCCTTCATTGCCGGCCGTGGTTCCGCTTCCCGATCCGCAGGCAGCGAGTCCCGTCGTCATCATCGCAGCCGTCGCCAGCGCGGCGATCTTCTTCCATGCAGTCATACCGTTGTTGTCCTCTTCTACAGTCGTGTATTCCGGTTGACGTGCCCACCATACCATCTAATTGAGAATAATTCTCATTTTCATGCCCCGCGGCGTGTCGGATTACCGTCCGACCCCAACCGCCGCGTATCCTTTCAATAGTTCCAAGCCAGCAAACGTCCGCTTGCTTCTAGGAACCCGGCATCCTCGCGGAAAGCGGACTCCAATCAGCCATTCGCCGTCCGTTTTCCACCAATAGACAAAAATCGTGGCGGGAAACGGATCCAAAGCAGGCCTCTGGCGTCCGTTTTCCGCCAACAACCCATTCCAAGTCGTCTCATCCCGTGCGGGGAATCCCCACGGAGGCGAGTTTGTCGATCAACGGCTGCCGCCGGACGACGTCATCGTACGTGAAACGGACTATATGTCTCACGCCCCACGCATACAGATCCCGCTCGCGTTCGGCCTGCTCGCTCACCACGGCCTGGATGGACCGACGATCCGTCATCGCCGGGTCGACGTATTTGCCCACGCCGTCATATTCGCCGACAACCGTGTATCCGCCCGGGAAACACCATGTGAAGTCAACGCGATACCAGTGCAGTGAATTCCTCGGGTCCACAAACACACGCTGCAGTTGCGGGGTCTGGAATCTCGCCTCGATCATCACGGCACGGGCCAGCGATTCGCCGCCGTTCTCGCTGCGAGGATCAACATGCGACAGCAGACGGCTTACCGCGGAGGTGTCACGACGCAGTCCCGCGCAGACATCACGAACATCCCGTTCCGACGCGCCGTTGCCGAACGCCGAATCGAACACGGGAAGCGCCTTGGAAAACGGCAGCAACAGCGCGCAATCGACCAGGGTCCTGGCCACCGACGTCACGCACAGCCCCTGCGCCTCGGCAATGGGTATCTCGGTCATGAAGATGCGGCGCACGCCGCCCGCTGTGCCACCGGATGAGATTGACGATGCGACATACAGCCCAGACCGGTGAATCGACCATTGATGGTCGAGATTGCAGATGGCCGCCGCCGTGGGACCGGCGAACACCCATGACGGATAGCGAGTCGCGAGGCATCGCGCGATATGCCGCACCCTCTCGGTTTCGTTCAGGGCATTCCAGTATCGGGCATCGGCGAACATGCCGTGATACGGGCTGCTCAGTTCGCCGGCATGCACCCTGCGTCTGAGAGCCTTTCCCTCAGTGTCGTTCGCGGCGAATATGCAGCTTTGCCGCCGCTGGGCCTGCATAAGCTTGTCTGCGATGATGCGATGCGTCTTCATGCCACGACACTACGGGGACGAACACGGAAATGTCCATCCGAACAGACCTATGTGGTCGAAAGGTATCCGGCCGGCGTGTCGCGGGCGTTTGTCGATAGGAGAGGCCTTTATCTAACGGCAAACGGACGCCGAACGCCCTATTCGAGTCCGATTTCCGCCAGCAATCATGAACCCTAGTGGCAAACGGACTCCAAACGGCGTTCCAGAGTCCGTTTGCCGCCAGAACCGAGATTTCCGCTCAGGAAACGGACCTCGTCGCTCCCGCAATCAGTCCTTCTGGCAGTCGGGGCACAGGCCGAAGACTTCGAGGGTGTGGGATTCGACGGTGAACCCGTGGCCGTCCGCGACCTTGCGTAGCCACGCCTCGCTCGGCGGGTCGATTTCGACGGTTTTGCCGCATTTGCGGCATACGAGATGATGGTGATGGCCGTCGTCGCCGCACAGGCGATACAGCTGTTGGCCGTCGAGGCGGATCGTGTCGGCCGCGCCGGAATCGGCGAGCGCGTTCAGCTGGCGGTAGACGGTGGCCAGTCCGATCTTCGTGCCCTCGTCGTCGAGTTTGCGATGCAGTTCCTGCGCGGAGACGAAATCGTCGCAGGTGCGCAATTGCCGCAGCACGGCGTCCTTCTGTTTGGTATGCCGTTCCGGCCCGTTCGCCGTCATATGCACTTCCCCATCCGGGCCGGCGATACGTGCGTCAAACCGTGCGCACACCGACGTTATTATCATTAGCAGTCAACTAATGATAATAACGTCGGCGACAATGCGCAACGCGGGTTCGACGGATGCGCGATTCGGCAGTCGACCGACTACAGCAGCGAGGCGGGGTCGAGCTTGGCGAGATCGTCGGCCGGCAGCACGTCGGCCGCGTTGAGATACAGGCGCGGGATGCGGTTGCGTAGGCAGGTGAAGATCTCGTAGCTGATGGTGTCGGCGGCGCGCGCCCAGTCGTCGGCGGTCGGCTCGGCGTACTGCTCGCCGCGGCCCGGCCCGAACAGGCAGACCGTGTCGCCTTCGTGCACACCGAGCGCGTCGCACGAGCCGTGCAGGTCGATCATGAACTGGTCCATGCACACGCGGCCGGAGACGCGGTACAGCTTCGGACCGTCGGCGGTCATGACGCGCACCGGACCGCCGAGCTTCTCGACATGCTTGGCGCCCTGCATGTCGAAGCCGGAGGCGGAGCGGTGGATGCCGTCCGCGTAGCCGAGCGGCACAATCGCGGTGGACGTGTCGTCGGGGGTGAGGTAGGTGCGGCCGTAGGAGATGCCGTGGCCCTTGTCAATGTGCTTGACGGTGCCGAGCTGCGCCTGCAGGGTCATGGCGGGCTTCAGGTGCCAGTCGCGCGGCGTGCCCATCGCCGGATCGGGCTCGTAGCCGTACAGGCCGATGCCCGGGCGGGTGAGCTCGAAGTGGATCTCCGGGCGGTCGAGCGTGGCGGCGGTGTTGGCCAAGTGACGGATTTCCGGGGCGATGCCGGCCTTCTCCATGCGCGCGGTGAACGCCTTGAAGTTCTCGATCTG
Source organism: Bifidobacterium sp. SO1 (assembly GCF_018555335.1). Taxonomy (NCBI): domain Bacteria; kingdom Bacillati; phylum Actinomycetota; class Actinomycetes; order Bifidobacteriales; family Bifidobacteriaceae; genus Bifidobacterium; species Bifidobacterium sp. SO1. The sequence goes on from NZ_JAFEJR010000025.1 coordinate 12,582, forward strand.
ATGGTCGGTGGCGGCCACGAATTCGGGCACGTCCGGCGAATCGGCCACGGCGAGATGGCTCCACTGGCCGACGACGTGGATCACGCCTTCCTTGGCGAGCGGCACAAGCTTGGCCAGCGCCGCGTCGAACGATTCTTCGGTGAAACCATTGCGGCCGAAACCGGAATCGACCTTCACGTGCACGCGGGCAGTCTTGCCGAGCTTGCGGGCGGCCGCGGCCACCGCGTCGATGCCCGGCAGGGACCCGACCGACACGTCGATGTCGTTGTCGATCAGCTCGTCGAACGGCACTTCCATACCGTTGTAGACCCAGGTAAGAATGTGGCAGCGGTCGGGGCCGATGCCGAGCTTGCGCAGCAGCAGCGCCTCATGGGACTGCGCGGTGCCGAGCCAGGTCGCGCCTCCGGCCAGCGCCGCCAGCGCGGTCGGCAGCAGGCCATGGCCGTAGGCGTCGGCCTTGACCACGCCCATCACCGCGGTGCCGGAGTCCGGCCCGCCGACCACGTCGACCAGATGCCGCATGTTGTCGCGCAATGCGGCGAGGTCGACGATCGCCTGCGCCGGATACCGCCGGCGCGCGGCCTCGTAATTCGCTTCGCCGGCCGGGGATGAGAACTGCCAATTCGTTACTGCGCTCAAAGTCATACGCCCTATTGTGTCTCGGCACAATGACGAATGCGCAACGAATCGCCGCATCCGTTCACCGCACCGTCATCATCACGAAAGCATCACGCCGCCGCAAGCGTCCCGCACCGCCGCCGTCCCACCCCTCGAGACAAAGCCCACGGAAACGCGAGCGTTGTCCATGCCGCGGCCATACACTGTCTACCACTCGTTCGCAGTGCCGTCATCTTATCCATCAGGCACCCCGCGAGCATTCTGATTCCCGGCGTTGAGGCGTGCCGGGGTCCCGGAAAACCGTCCGGTCCAGCCCATATCCATTCCGTATTGAGAGAAGACTCATCATGGATCTTTTTCGCAAGAAATCGGTGGATCAGCTGGTCGCTGAATCCACTCCGCTAAAGCGTACGATGCACACGTTCGATCTGACGATGCTCGGCATCGGCGCGATCATCGGCACCGGCATCTTCGTACTGACCGGCAAGGGCGCGCTGACCGCCGGCCCGGCACTGTCCGTATCGTTCCTGCTGGCCGCGGTCTGCTGCGGTTTCGCCGGCCTGTGCTACGCGGAGTTCGCGTCGATGGCCCCGGTTTCCGGTTCCGCCTACTCCTACTCGTACTTGGCTTTCGGCGAGCTGATCGCATTCGTGATCGGCTGGGATCTGATTCTTGAATACGCGCTGCAGGCGGCCACGGTGTCCGCCGGATGGTCGGGATATTTCAACAAGTTCCTTGAAGGTTTCGGCCTGCATCTGCCGGTCGAACTGACCGCCGCATACGGCACCACGCCGGGCGTCACCACGTATTTCAACCTGCCCGGCTTCGTGATCGTGCTGCTGATCACGTGGGTGCTGTCGATCGGCATCAACCAGACGAAGAAGACCAACGACATCATGGTGATGATCAAGCTCGCGATCATCGTGCTGTTCATCGTGTGCACCGTCTGGTACGTGAACCCGGAGAACTGGAAGCCGTTCTCCCCGTACGGCGTGTACACGTTCCAGCCCGGCTCGACCCAGCCGTACGGCATCGTGCCGGCCGCCTCGATCGTGTTCTTCAGCTTCATCGGCTTCGATGCCGTGTCGTCGTCGGCCGAGGAGACCGTCGAGCCGAACAAGACGCTGCCGCGCGGCATCCTGCTGTCGCTGGCCGTGTCGACCGTGCTGTACATCGTCATGACGTTCATCATGACCGGCATCGTGCCGTACCAGGAGTTCGCGAACTTCATCGACGCGCCGGTGGCCGGCGTGATCCTCGCGACCGGCATGAACTGGCTCGCGTTCATCGTGAACCTCGGCGCGCTGATCGGCATGACCACCGTGATGCTCGTGCAGCTGTACGGCCAGTCCCGCATCTGCTATGCGATGAGCCGCGACGGCCTGTTCCCGAAGTTCTTCGGCGAGGTGCACCCGAAGTACCGCACGCCGTTCAAGGGCACGTGGTTCTTCGGCATCCTGACCGCGGTGGCGGGCGGTTTCATCAACATCAACGTGCTGTTCGAGCTGGTGAACATCGGCACGCTGTCCGCGTTCATCATCGTGTCAGCCGGTATTCTGTGGATGCGCAAGACGCAGCCGGACGCGCACCGTGGCTTCCGCGCACCGCTCGTGCCGTTCACGCCGATCTGCGCGATCGTGTTCTGCCTGATCCTGATCGCAGGTCTCAACTGGGAGACGTGGCTGCGGTTCGCGGTCTGGTTCGGACTCGGCCTGGTGGTGTACTTCGCGTACAGCCGCAAGCGTTCCAAGCTGAACGTCGCCGAGTAAGCGACTGATATCAGCCGCGCAGATCGTGCGGATAACGAAAAAGCTCCCCGAGGGGAGCTTTTTTCATGCGCACATACATGATCATCACCGTCATTTCGAGCGAGGCGAAGCCGAGTCGAGAAATCTTTCGAAGCCATCGTCGGCGAGAGATTTCTCCGCTCGCCTACGCTCGGTCGAAATGACAGGAGAGATTGCTACTTGAGATCATCCCAGCAGCCGGTGGCCTCGAGATCGGCCACGGTGGCCGCGGTGTCGTCGGTGAGCACGGTGATGTGGCCCATCTTGCGGTTGTGCCGCAGCTGCGCCTTGCCGTAGTCGTGCACGTTCCATTCGGGGTGCGAGGCGATGAGCGCGCGGGTCGGCAGCACATGCTGGCCGAGCACGTTGACCATCACCGCCGGGCTCAGGAGCTTCGGCTGGATGAGCGGCCAGCCGGCGATGCCACGGATGTGCGCGTCGAACTGGTCGATCGAGCACGCCTCGATCGTGTAGTGGCCGGAGTTGTGCGGACGCGGCGCGAGCTCGTTGACGATCACGCGGTCGTCCTTGGTGACGAACAGCTCGATGGCGAGCGTGCCGGCCAGTTCGAAGCCCTTCGCCAGTCGCAGCGCGAGTTCGTGCGCGGCCTGCGCGATTTCGGGGCTGACTTCGGCCGGGGCGATCGTCATGTGCAGGATGTTGTTGCGGTGATCGTTGCGCACGATCGGGAACGTGACGTACTGCTCGCCGTTGCCGGACACGAGGATGGACGCCTCGAACGCGAAGTCCACGAATCCTTCGAGGATGCTCGGCGGGAAGCCGCCGCCGCGGTCGCCGCGCGCGCGGATCTTCTCAAGGTCGGAGTCGTTGCGCAGCACATGCTGGCCGTGACCATCATAGCCGCCGGAACGGGTCTTGAGCACGCACGGGTAGTGCAGCTCGTCGATCGCCGCATCGAGCTCCTCGAAGTTGTTCACCTCGCGCCACGGCGCGGTTTCGGTGCCGTGCTCGTTGATGAACGTCTTCTCGTGCACGCGGTCCTGCGTCACGCGCAGCAGATCGGTGCCCTGTGGCGCGGCGACGAGATGACGCACTTCGTCGATCGCCTCGGCGTCCACGTTCTCGAACTCGTAGGTGAGCACGTCGGACTTTTCGGCCAGGTCGTGGATGGCGGTCTTGTCGTCGTACTCGCCGACGATCTGGAAGTCAGCCACCTGCGCGGTCGGACAGTCCGGGGTCGGGTCGAGCACGCCGATGCGAAAGCCCATGTACTTGGCGGACAGGGCCATCATGCGGCCGAGCTGGCCGCCGCCGATGATGCCGATCGTCGCACCCGGCTGCAGCATCTTGACCGCGCCGTGCGTTTCCTCAGACAAGCTGGGCATTGGATTCAGCCACCTTTTCCTTCAGAGAGTCGCGGTATTCCTGCAGCGCGTTCGCGAGCCGCTCGTCGTTGGTGGACAGGATCTGCACCGCGAGCAGACCGGCGTTGGTCGCGCCCGAGTTGCCGACGGCCGTGGTGGCGACCGGGATGCCGCCGGGCATCTGCACGATCGACAGCAGCGAATCCCAGCCGGAGAGGGCATGCGAGCGCACAGGCACGCCGATGACCGGCAGCGTGGTCTGCGCGGCGACCATGCCCGGCAGGTGGGCGGCGCCGCCCGCACCGGCGATGATGACCTTGAAGCCGTTGCCGCGGGCGTTATGCGCGAATTCGCCCATGAGTTCGGGCGTGCGATGGGCGGAGATGACCTGCTTGTGATAGGGCACGGCGAACTGGTCGAGGATGTCGCACGCGTGCTTCATCGTCTCCCAGTCGCTGGCCGATCCCATGATGACTGCCACTTCGGGCTTGCTGTCTGCCATAAGAACCTCCGAAACGGGTGGGCTTGAATACCGTTCCACTCTACGCAAAGAGGCCGTCAACGAGCCCGACCGCGAAACGCGCCGCCCGCAATCGTCACTATGTTCGAGCGATCCGCATGCCTTCGCGTACATAGTGACGATATGGCCGGCTCAATCGTCACTATGCTCGAGTCCCCATCCCGATCACGCGAACATAGTGACGATTGCCGCCCACACACGACTCACTGGTCGCTTTTGATGGCGTCGAGCGCGGGGATTCTCACGGCCTTGTTGGCCGGCTGGAATCCGGAGACCAGGCCGATCAGCGTGGAGAACAGGATCGCGAACACGAACAGCCACCACGGGATCACCGAGATGCGTGTCACCCCGTCGCCGCCCATGATCGCATGCACGAGATTCTCTCCGCTCGGCCCGCCCAGCGACACCAGGTTGATCACGAGCGATATGACCGCGCTAAACAGGCAGCCGATCACCCCGCCGAACAGGCCGATGAAGCCCGCCTCGCCGAGGAACATGATGCGGATGTCGCGCACATAGCAGCCGAGCGCTTTCATGATGCCGATCTCGCGCGTGCGTTCGCTCACCGACATGACCATCGTGTTGGTGATGCCGATGGCCGCAACCAAGAGCGAGACCGCGCCGATGCCGCCGAGCACGAGCTGGATGCCGCGCGACTGCTCCTCCATCTGCTTGCGAATCTCCTCGTACGACGACGTGGAGAAGCCCATGTCCTTGATCTGCTGTTCGACGTCGGCCACCTGCTTGATGTCAGCGACCTTGACGAGCGCCTGCTCGTAAGTGACGGTCTTGGCGGCGGACTTGTCGGCTTTGGCGATCATGGCCTTGAGCTGCGCGATGTCCATGAGGATGCCGCTCGAGGTCGAGCTGCCTTTGTTCCAGTCCTCCTTGAGCAGTCCGGTGGCCTTGAGCTTGAACGTGTTGCTGGAGCCGTTCGCGCCGGCCGAACCACTGCCCGTACCCGAACTTGCGTCTGATCCGCCGACCGATCCGACGGAACCTGACACGCCGCCCATCATGCCCATCGTCATGCCGCCCGAACCGTCGCCCGACGAGTCGCCGGTCTGGATGGTGAGCGTGATCTCGGTGGCCATCGGGTCGAAGAACGGCTTGGCATCGTCGCCGAGCTGGTCGGCGGGCACCTGCTCGCAGTCGTTGACGCCGCACACCATGTACGTGCCGTCGCCCATGTCCTGCGGCTGGGAGCGCATGTTGGATCCTTCGGGGCGGAACTTGTCGGCGAACTGGTAGGCGAGATACTGCCCGGCGAGCACTTCGCCGTCGCGGGTCGGTGCCGTGCCGTCGGCGAGCTTGTAGCCCATGTTCTCGAGCTGGGTCATGTCGATGGCCTGGATGTCGCCGTAGGAGGCGACGTACCGGCCGTTGTCGGCGGTCATGGTGATCGAATAGTTGAGCGACATCTGCGCGCTGGCTCCGGTCACGCCGGCGATCTGTTTGAACGATTCGATCGCCTTGTCGTCGAGCTTGGTTTCGTTCTGTCCGCTGCTGGACGAACCCGACTGGCCGCCGACTCCGCCCTCGTAGTTACCGCCCTGGTACACGCTAATGATGGTCAGGTCGCCCATCTGCTTGAGCGATTGCTCGTTGATCTCGTTGATGCCTTCGCCGAGCGAGACCATCGTCACGATCGAGCAGCAGCCGACGACCACGCCGAGCACGGTCAGTATCGTGCGCGACTTGCGCCGCCACAGGTTCTGGCTGCACAGGTGCAGGATGTCGGACAGTCTCATGCGCGGCCCTCGCCGGAAGTCGCGATGTTGCCGGCCGCACCGACGACCGGCACGTCGATCGTATCGGTCGACGGCTCACCGCCGCCCTTGCCGGCAGCGTCAGTCGTGCCGCCCGCGCCGGTCCAGTCGTCCCATTCCTCGTCGATGTCCGCCTGCTTGGCCTTCTTCCTATGCCGGCGAACCAGCACAACCGTCACGATCACGGCGGCGAGCACCACCACGGCAACCACGGCCCACACCCAGCCGGGAATCCCCTGCTGGTCGACGGTGTTGTCGTCGGGCATGACTGTACCGTCGTCCGGCATCGCAGGTTCGGCGTCGGCGGCCGTGATCGTGACCGGGAACTCCTTGGTCTGCGTCTTGCCGTCCGAATCCTCGTAGGTGACGCGCAGCTTGGCGCTGATGTCGCCGGCCTGCGTGGGCGTGAACGCGAAGCCAATCGACCCGGTCGAGCCGGACGTCACGTTGCCCACGTACTGCTTAGCGTTCGTGACCTGCAGGCCCTCGCCTTCGATGCTGGCCTCGACATTGGCAATGTCGCCCTTGCCCTTGTTCACGTAGTTCATGGTGATGGTCGTCTCGGAGCCGACCGTCGCGCCCTCAGGCAGGACTGGATCGTTCAATTCGAAGCGGTCGGGCTGCGAGATCGGCACGGAGATTTTGATGTCCGACGAGTTGGAGCTGCGCGCGCCGCCGTCCACGTACTCGTATTTGAAGCTGACGGTGATGCCCTGCGCACCCGACTGTGCGTTGGCGACGGCCTGCATCGGCAGGCTCTGCGTCATCGCGTAGCCCGCGCCGAGACGGTCGAAGTAGAACGTGTTCGTGCCACCGGCGATCGCGAAGCTTTCGCCGCCATCCACGGTGACGACCATGTTGTCGACCGCGACCTTGCCCATGTTCTGGAACGTGAACGTGAGGTTGAAGTCGCCGCCGGCCGAGACGGTGCCGTCGCCGTAGTTGAAGTTGGTGATGATGATGTTCGGGACCGGCCCGGCGACGGTCTGGGTCGCGGAGCCGCCGTTGTCGTTCGTGCCGGAGTCGGTGCCGGAACCGTTCGCGCCGGAACCGTCCACGGCCTGATTGACGCTGCCGGAACCGTTCGCGCTGCCGCCGTTGGCTGAATTGTCGGTCAACACGTCACCGGTGCCGCCGTTGCCGTCTACAGTCGTGCCGTTCGTGCCGTCGGCCGTTTCGGACGTGCCGCCGACGGTAGTCGGATCGGCCGTCGACGTGGCGAACGCGGCCGGCGTCACGCAGGCTAGCAGCATCGCGGGTGCGGCCAACATCGCGATCGCGGCGGCGATCAGTCCACGCTTTTGCTCTCGTGTGGTCATGGGTTCCCTTTCCTTCTGTTCTCGAAGTATGTCTGTGCCGATCAATCCGCCGGCGTTCGTTCAGTGCGTCAGCCGATCGCTGATGATCCGGCCGTCCAACAGCGTGACGATGCGATCCGCGTACTGCGCCATGTTGTCGTCGTGCGTGACGAGCACGATCGTCTGGTTGAAGTCGCGCGCGAACGAGACGATCATCTCCATCACGTCGACCTTTGTTTTCGAATCGAGGTTGCCGGTCGGCTCGTCGGCGAACACGACTTCGGGCCGGGCAACGAACGCGCGCGCGATGCCGACGCGCTGCTGCTGGCCGCCGGACATCTGCGTCGGATAGTGGGTCATGCGTTTGCCGAGGCCGACCCTTTTGAGGATGCCGCGCGCGATCTTCTCACGCCGGGCTTTCGGCATGCCGCGGAACATGAGCGGCATCGCCACGTTTTCGATCGCATTGAGATTCGGCAGCAGGTTGTACGACTGGAAAACGAAACCGAGGTGCTTCTGCCGGAAGGCGGCCAGTTCGCGTTCGTCGAGCCGGGAGACGACCACGCCGCCGATGCGCACGCCGCCGCGCGTCGGCTTCTCCATGCCGGCGAGCTGGTTGAGCAGCGTGGATTTGCCGGAGCCGGACTCGCCGTAGATGCAGCAGATCTGGCCGCGCGGGATGGAAAGATTGATGCGTTCGAGGGCGACGACCGTTTCGTCGACGACCGGATATTCCTTGCGCAGGTTCTTGACTTCGATCATCGGCCGGGCCTGTGTGGACGATACAGCCCCTTCCCCGACCGGTTTCGGGTGCGGTTCGCCTTCGAATATCGCCATTGACACATCCCTTCTTGATCGCACCGGCTCAAGTACGGTTCCCTATCCTCTCACAGAAGTCTGTACCACGGCAATACCGCCGGCAATCCATCTCAAGGATGATTGGCCAGGTTGAAACCGTCCGGTTATAGGGGGTAGAGTCATGGGTACATCTGTGCCGACGACGAACGTCGATGAATGACCACCGACGTTGGCACGAGGATTGAGGAAGAAAGGCAACAATGATGTCCGCCAAAACCAACAGCATGATGATCGCCGCGACCGTGGCGGCAGCGACGTTGGCCGCGCCGCAGGCCGCACTGGCCAACGATACGGCCGTGGCACCGGATCAGACCATGGGGACGGTGCGCAACGATGCGCAAGCCCCGGCCGAGACCAAGCCGGCTCCCGAATCGGCCGCCAAGCCGACGGGCGTGACCGAAGCGCAAGCCAAAGCCGATGCGGCGGAGGCGGCGCTGGCTGCGGCTCAGGGCAAGCTTGACGATGCGACGGCCGCGCAGAAGACGGCTGAGGATGCAGCTTCCGCGGCACAGACGACGGTCGATCAGGCCGAGGCGGCGGTGAAGACCGCCGAACAGCACGTGGCCGATGCGGATGCCGCGATCGCCGCGGCGAAGAAGACGGCCGCGGCCGCGCAGACCAAGATCGACGCGGCCGACAAGACGATCGCGGATGCCACAGACGCGAAGACCGCCGCGCAGACGGACAAGGCCGCGGCCAAGGAGTCGCTCAAGAACGCGCAGGAAGACAAGGATCGTCACGATCAGGCCGCTGCGGATGCGCAGGCGAAGATCGACGCGGCGGATGCGGACATTGCCAAGGCGCAGGCCGCGGCGAAGAATGCGGCCGCAAGCAAGTCGGCGGCGCAGACCGCTAAGGCGAACGCGGAACAGGCCGCGACGCAGGCCACTACGGATAAGGCGGCCGCGGAAGCGGACAAAGTCGCCACACAGGCCGCGCTCAAGACCGCACAGGCCGCGAAGGTATCCGCCGACAAGGCCGCGACCGATGCCGCCGCGAAGCTGGCCGAAGCGAAGAAGGCCGAAGCGAGCGCCAAGGACGCGAAGGACAAGGCCGATCAGCTCGTCAAGGATCTGGAACACGACACGCTCGACCTGACCAAGCTGGAACAGGCGTTGAACGATGCGAAGTCCGCACAGGCCAAGGCCGACGCGGCACTCAAAACCGCGAAGGACGCGAAGACGGCAGCCGACCAGAAGGTCACCGCCGACGAGGCCGATCTGACCGCCAAGCAGCAGGCCTCGAAGGACGCACAGGCCAAGGCCGATGCGGCGAAGACCGCCGCCGACGAGGCCACGACGAAGCTGAGCCAGGGCGCGATCGCGTACTTCCAGGACAAGGGTCAGGATGATGCGTACAAGGTGCTGACCGATTCGAGCGTGACCAAGTATCTCGACTATGTGCATAACGGCGCGGATGGCGATGCGACCACGCTGGATAACATGATCGCGGCGGTCAAAGGCATTCAGCGGACGAACGAGCTTCGCGCCGGAGAAGGCAAGAAGGCTTTGCAGGTATCAGATACGTTGATGGCGATCGGCATGGCCGACACGGATTATGCAAACGGCAACATCGGACACCCCATGCAATTCAACACCGGAGAGAACCTGGCATGGGGCTGGAGCCAGACCGATCCCTTTAACGGCTGGTACACACAGGAGAAAGCAAATTACGAGGCACTTCAACGCGGAGAATGGTCGAAAGACGATCCGAATGCCACAGGTTGTCCCTATCCCAGCCATTATTCAGACGGCATCGTAGCATGCCAGACCGGACACTATCTCAACATCGTCGATGATGGCTGGACTATAACCGGATTCGGAGTAAGCCAAACCGGCACGATATATCCCAACGTCTGGGGACAGGAATTCCTATGGAATAACGGTACGGTGAAGACTTCCAAAGGTACTCGTCTTTCCATCGGACGAGTGATGAGTGCAGAGGATTACCTTGCCGATCTCACCGCGTACAAGTCTTCGTTGGAGAACGCCGATCAGACGTACAAGGACGCGCAGGCGGCAGCCAATACCGCCGCCGCGGCCGTGAAAACCGCGTCCGATCAGCTTGCCGACGACAAGACGGCCGCGCAGCAAGCCGCGGATGCGGTGACCGCCACACAGAAGACGGCCGACGAGAAGGCCGCCGCGGTTGCGGCCGCACAGAAGGCGTACGACGATGCGGTTGCCGCGCAGGGTGATAAGGCCGAGGCCTTGAAGAAGGCTAAGGCCGATCAGGCCGAGAAGACGGCTGCCTATGTTGCCGCGCAGAAGGCCACTGCTGCCGCGCAGACGACGCTGGATGAGGCGTCTGCCGCGGCAGCCAACGCACAGGCCGCCGTGGATGCGGCGAACGGCAAGGTCAAGACCGCCGATCAGGCGATCGCGAAGGCCGAGCAAGACGCCAAGGACGCGGCAGCGGCGAAGACGGCCGCCAAAGCTCAGATCGCCAAGGCCGACGCGGACGCCACCGCAGCAGCCAAGGACATCGAAACCGCACAGGTTACCAAGACCGCCGCCGAGGCTGATAAGGCGAAGGCCGTAGCCTCCGGCGCCTTCGTGCAGACGGTGATCGATACGTTGAACGGAAAGGTCTCCGACGCGGATGCCGCCATCGCCGCCGCCCAACAGACCATCGATCAGGCCGCTGCCACCAAGCAGGCCGCACAGTCCGACCTGGATGCCGCGAACGCGACGATCGCTAGGTATCAGAACGCTCCGGCCGAGCTCGAAGCCGCGAACAAGGCGCTTGACGAAGCCAAGACCGCGCTGGCCGCCGCCACCAAGGCCAAGGCTGATGCGGATGCCGCGTATGCGGCCGCCAAGAGCGACTACGACGCGAAGCTGGCCGACAAGCAGACCGCCGATGCCGAACTCGAGGCCGCCAAGAAGGCGGAAGCCGAAGCACAAAAGAAGGCCGAGGAGGAAGCCAAGAAGAAGGCTGAAGCCGAAGAGGCGGCCAAGAAGGCGGAAGCCGCGAAGAAAGCCGCGGAAGAGGCCAAGAAGAAGGCGGAGGCCGAAGCCCAAAAGAAGGCAGCGGAGGAAGTCGCAAAGCAGCAAGCCGCCGAGGAGGCAGCAAAGAAGGCGGCAGCCGAAGCAGCCGCCAAGAAACAGGCCGCTGAAGCAGCCAAGAAGGCAGAGGCCGAAAAGCAGACCGCCGAAGCAGCCAAGCAGAAGGCCGCAAACGCCAAGAAGCAGGCCGAAGCAGCCGCCAGGAAACAGCAGGCTGCAGCCCAGTCCAAGACCAGGCAGCAGACCAGCAAGACGCTGTCGAACACCGGCGTGGAATCCGCCACCGTAACCACGCTGGCCGCGATCCTCGCCGTATCCGGCACCGGCTGCGTGCTCATGCGCAGACGCTACGCCCGCCACGCCGCCGGCTGGGTGTCCACCGAGGAATAATCCCACCCGTGGTGGTGGCGTTCCCCGCCCGAAGAACGCCACCACCACCTATTCACATATCGATTCCGACTTCAGCCAGCAAGACACGTTCGTTCATGTCCGTACAATTGTGGTGGTGGCTGAAGCCGTTTCACCCGCGAGGCAAACAATTGATGGAGCCAGCATAGGCTTTCGCCGAGCGGTCGCAGACGCCACTTGGGTGCTGACTTGCCCCGTTGTTATGGATGTTGGGGGCTGGTATCGCAGGATGCCAGCCCTCTTCTCGTTCAAGAACAAGAGACGATGGCCAATCAAAGCGCGCGGGTTATAGGCCAATGCGCGGTTAATGTGTCTGATTCCCGGGCTTACGGCCGGATCAGGGCACGAAAGCGGCAGTATGCCCGGGAAGAGTCGGGACCAATACGGCATTTTCCGGGGCTTACGGCGCCCCGTCTCACGTCGCCGTCTGCCGGACTGAGCGTACCGTCATCGCCCAGTTCTCCCGGGCTTACGGCCGGTTCCATAGTCCAAGACGGCCGTAAGCCCGGGAGAAGAGAGAACCATCAATACGACATAACACGACAGCCATCCCCGGGCTTACGGCCGGTACGAGATGCAACAGAGGCCGTAAGCCCGGGAGGTTGACTGATGGGTCCCCTAGGGAAGTTGCAGATCCCTTTGCGATACGCGCCCCACCCTTAGCCAGAACGCGATGGGGCACAAGGACGCCACGGTGACGCTGAACACCTACGCGAGATTCTGGCCGGACAGGATGGACGACGTGGCCGACGCTCTCGCAAGGAGTTGGGGCGATTTATTCCATCAGGGATAATCAGGGACGAAACGCGATCGGGTTGAAACTGCGAAGCCCTTGGAATCGTTGAAATTCCAAGGGTTAACGTCGTGACCCCGGCCGGGCTCGAACCGGCGACCCTGAGATTAGAAGTCACATGCTCTATCCAGCTGAGCTACGGGGCCAAACGAAGAGATAGTATACCAGCATGCCGGTACGTGGCCCGCTGCGATCCGTCGGCCAGTAATGACGTCAGTCATACTGAGACAATGGTTTATAAACAACGTTATCAAAAGAATCTAATCTATTATTGGCAGAATCATAAATATCCAGATACATGGAATTCAGCCGTATATGATCTTTTCTCCACTCTAATAAGTAATAATGATAGTCATATCTATGATACGGATCACTAATATACGTCACCGATATATAATAGCCATCTTGGATATAGTCCTTGAAAACTTTCTTCTGTTGTATATCAGAAGAAGACACTCCTTGCTCCATGGAATAATCAGAGAATTTCATTATGGCCAAGGCGCGTTGAATCGGAAAGTAGTACAAAAAAACCATCAGCAATACTGAAAGGCAAATGATAAGTATTTTTCTCTTAGTCATATTGTTGCACCAAACCAATTCCAGAGATGTCTACATCGAGCCCAATTAGCAGCAGCTGAGGCGACACTCGCACTTTTATGTCTATATATCTTCGTCCACCCTCCTGGATACAAACTTCCCATCCAAGCGAGTTGCGATACAGTTTCCGGATTTTTCCCAGGACCAGCAATATGCACAATCCGCAAATCACTATAGGCAATCCCAGAATGTCCCGTAAACCAAAAGAACTTGTAGCAATTGTTGATGCTTTCCTCATTCCCTAGGGCATATGCCGTTGGAAAATGGCAACATCAACAACATAACAATGGAAACAAACGAGGCAAGAATTCTTTTTCCTCATAATAAGAACCTCCATCAAGCCGATACAGCACCATTGTTGAATGACATTGACAACATAATCGTCATTGGAAGTTTATCAAAACATAAAACGATCGTCCATAGCCAGTTTCTCAACATCGTCTCTCATCCAGCCTCACTCATTTTTGGATGATTATTGAGCCTGACAACTAGTGATATGCTCATAAAACTACTGACTGGCACATGCGTAAAGAGTTCTGCGCCATTGCCGCATTCTCCAGTATTGCATTCCGCTCCCCTAGCGGCTTCTTGCTACTTGATTCTCAGTGGAAGCACCACACCTGTCCACGGTTGACGCGTCCGGTTTCGCACTGAAGAAGACGCTGCAGGCAATCACGCACATGCGCCGCATGGTCTTTCGGATGTCGAACCGGCGGCATCCGAAAGACCATGCCGACCGCAACATCACTTGGCGTCGTTCTGGTGATGGTACTGGAACGCAAGCTCCGCAAGGTGCACGCCATGAGTGAGGAACTCGTGCGTGCGGCACACGTAGTCGTGCTCGCGGCCAATCTTGGCGATGTAGCCGTTGATGTAGTCGACCTCGGTCTTGCGGCCGCGGCTCATGTCCTGGTACATCGACGGGTAGTGCAGCGGGTTGCCGGTGCGGCTGACGTAATCGACCGACTCGAGCTCCTCGGCACGCGTGTTGATGAGCTTGATGCCGGCGCGCTCGCACGCGTCGTACGCCTCGTTGATCAGCTGCATGGCCATGTCGCGGGCGCCCGGATAGCTGATGAACTGGCCCATCGTGATCTGGTACATGGTGCACAGCGTGTTCACCACGGAGTTGAACACGATCTTGGCCATGCACATGCCCTTGAAGTCGTCGGAGATCTCCGGGTTGAGGTTGGCCTTCTGGAAGTCCGCGAAGATCGCCTTCTCGATGTCGGTGACCTCGTTGGTCATGGCGCACATGTGCATGGTGCCGGCGCCGGACTTGCCGATGAAGTCCACGTCGCCCGGGCCGTTGAGCACGGTGGCGACGAGCGCGGTGCCGCCGTAGATGCGGTCCTCGGAGAAGTACTGGGCGATCTTCTCGAAGTGGCCCCAGCCGTTCATCGCGCTGAACGCGACCTGGTGGTCCTTGAACAGGTGGGCGCAGCGCTTGAGCATCTCCTCAAGCTGCATCTGCTTCATGAAGATGATCCACACGTCCGGGTCGCCGTCGTATTCCTCCGGCGTGTACAGGTTGATCGGGATGAGACGGCGGTTCTCGTGGTCACGGCTGACGTACACGCCGCCCTGTTCGCGGATCTTGTCGATGTGCGGCGCCCACGCGTCGATGAAGTCGACGTGCGCGTCCGTGTGTTCCTGCAGCAGGATGCCGTAACGCAGGCCCATCGCGCCCGCGCCGATTACCGTATAACGCATAGTTGTTCCTTGCGATTGATTCGTTGCGTTCGATTTGGCCACCGGCATGTTCGTACGAGGACGAGATGTTGATCGTCTCGCCGAACCCGGTGTTACCATGTTCCGTTCGTCGCCCATTGATGATGGTTCGGCGAGCGCCGCCGCAGCCCACGTGTTACGGTCTTGTGGACCGTGACGCGACGCATTCCGCGGCTTTTTCCGCGGATTATCCTAGCATTGCGCGTCAACAAAATCGCAGGGCCTGCCGCTATGCCGCGATCGACGGTTTAACGAGATGATGGACGGAAGCGGACGCGGATGACCCGGCTGGCGGTCGTTTTCGTCCAGAAGAAGCTTGTCCTGGACGAAAACGACCGCAACATCGGTCATCGGCGTCCGCTTTCATCCAGGAGTAGCCTGCTTCTAGCGGGAAACGCCCGCAATACCGGTCATCAGCGTCCGCTTTCATCCAGGAGCTGAGTCGCAGGCCGGCTCCGGCCAACCACCGCGCAACGACGGCTGGTATAACGGGAGCATGAGCGCGAATCACCATGACCGCAACCGCAACGCGGAGGCGATGTTTCACCGGCTTAATGCGACGTTTCGCAGTGGAGTCACGCGGCCGTTGCGGTGGCGACGGACGCAGTTGGATGCGATGGAACGGATGCTGCGCGAGCAGGGTGCGCGGTTGGCGCGTGCGGTGCATGACGATTTCGGCAAGCCGACAGCCGAGACGATGCTCATGGAGATCAATCTGGTATTGGAGGAGATTCGGTTCGTGCGTCCCCGGCTGGCCCGCTGGGCCGCCCGCAGACCCAAGCCGCTGCACTGGCTGTTGCAGCCGGCGGCCGGTTGGACCATTGCGGAGCCGAAGGGCGTGGCGCTGGTGATTTCGCCGTGGAATTATCCGATTCTGCTGTCGTTGGAGCCGATGGTCGATGCGATCGCTGCCGGCAATTGCGTATGTCTGAAACCGTCGGAATTGTCACCGGAGACGAGCCACACGCTGGCAACGCTGATTGACCGGTATCTTGACCACCGCGCATTCGCCGTGATGCAAGGCGGCGCGCGCGAGACCGGAGAGCTGCTCAAGCAGCCGTTCGACCATATTTTCTATACGGGCGGCGGCAAGGTTGGCCGGATTGTGATGGAGGCCGCGGCGAAGCAGCTGACACCGGTCACGTTGGAACTGGGCGGCAAGTCGCCGGTGTTCGTCGACGGCACGGCTGACTTGGATACGGCCGCGCGGCGCATCGCGTGGGGCCGGTTCGTCAACGCCGGGCAGACGTGCGTCGCACCCGATTACGTGTTGGCGACGCCGGATGTCGTCGATGACCTTGCGCAGCGCATCGCAAAGGCGGCGTATCGGATGTTCGGCATGACCGGCGGACGGCGCGATGTCGTCATGTCCGGCAGCGGTCCAAGCACAGGCATCGATCGGAACGACCGAAGGCAAACAGCCATCACATCAGACAGCATCGCGACAGAAAACAGTCGTCAACCGGATGATCGCAACGGCCATGACGGCGTGCACAAGACGCACGAATGGTCGTCGAGTTATGCGCAGATCATCAACGAGCGGCATTACGACCGGCTGATGTCGCTCATGCCGAACCCGGCCGCCCCGTCTTCCGCCGCGCATATCGTCTGCGGCGGGTACGGCGACCGGGCGAGCCGTCATATCGCACCGACCGTGCTCACGCACGTCTCACCGGACGCACCGGTGATGCGCGAGGAGATTTTCGGTCCGATTCTGCCGATATTGACCGTCTCGGACGCGTCCGCCGCCATCGCCTTCATCAACGACCATCCACGTCCGCTGGCCTGTTACGTCTTCTCACGCAACGCCGCCACGCGCCGCCGCTTCGAGCGCGAAACGAGTTCGGGCGCGCTCAGCTTCAATTTGCCGCTCGGGCATCTGATGTCCAGCCGGTTGCCGTTCGGCGGCACGGGCGCGTCAGGCATGGGCGCATACCACGGCCATGCCGGTTTCCTCGAGTTCAGCCACGTCAAGACCGTCGTCGCAAAGCCGACGTTCCCAGACACGATTTCCCTCATCTACCCGCCCTACACCAAGCGCAAACGCGCCTTTGCTTCCGCACTTACCAGCTTCGGCAAGTAGCACTCAACGGACTGCCCCTCAAAACAAATCATGTACATAATCCAAAAATCTTGTACATCCACCCACCAACAAAAAGATACAAAAAGTACTTTCACTCTCAAAAATTTGATATCATGTATATTATTGTAGGTTTTCATCACAAAGGTACCGTTCATGGCCGCAGATCTTCAGCAACTCATTCGGGACGTCATTGCCAACAAATGCGAGACACAGACGATCGAAGTGAAAGCCGCAGCAGAGGGAACTCCTCGGGTATACGATTCCCTGTCGTCGTTCTCCAATCAGAACGAAGGCGGCATTATTCTTTTCGGCATTGACGAACAAGCCGGATTCTCCATCTGCGGAGTGTACGACGCGCAGGACCTGCACAAGAAAGTACATGGACAATGCGAAGGCATGACACCTGAAGTACGCCCGACATTTGAGACCACGACGATAAACGGCAAAACCGTTGTCGCCGCGTACATCAGCGGACGCCCTATGGGAGATCGTCCAGTGTATCGAACCATCAAAGGCATCACCGAAGGATCTTACACGCGCATCGGAGACGCCGACGTCCGTATGACGGCTGTCGAATTATACGAGATCGAATCATTCAAAGAAGGCAGACGTGATGATATCGCAACCAATCCCACCGCTTCCTCGGCAATGCTCGATAAACGAAAAACCAGTCGATTCATCAACGACGCAGCCGCTGATCGACCATTGCTCTCTCGACGCTCCGATGACGAAATACTTGCCTTGACAGGTGCCATCAGAGATGGGCGGCCGACACTCGCCGGCATGATGACACTCGGCGACTATCCTCAACAGATATACCCCAATCTGTGCATCACCGCCATCGCCGTCAATGGTACGACACTGCAACCGGATGAAAACGGCACGCGTTTTCTTGACAACAAACGGTATGAAGGTTCCATCAGCGACATGCTCGAAGGAGCAATGAGTTTCGTATCACGCAACGAAAAAACCAAAGTGGTTGTTCGCAATGGGGCACGTGTCGATGTACCCCAATATCCGGAAACCGCAGTGCGAGAAATTCTGCTCAACGCGCTGATGCACCGCGATTACGGGCCGTATAGCAATGGCACTCCCATACGTCTCGTGTTATATACCGACCGTCTGGAATGTTGGAATCCAGGGGGCATCTATGGCGGACAAAGCATCAATGACCTCGGCTACGCCAATCTTCCGACGCGAAACCCCACACTGGTATCCATGCTGGAGATACAACGCATTGCAGAAAACCGACATTCCGGCATCCCCATCATACGAGAGGAAGCCCAGTCGCATGGTGTACGACCACCGGAATTTATCGACCGGAACGGATCATTTTTGGCAAGATTCTTCAATACTGAACAGCATGACGATGATTCACGGCCTCGTGAACCAACAGCAGGCAAAGGCTCAAAACACACTCGCGACATACGTTCGCAAATCGCCGAATACTGTCAAACTCCACGTTTCGCAAGCGAGATAGCAAGCCACTTCGATTACAACCTGCAGTATCTCAAAAGGAGCCATTTACAGCCGATGGTGGAAGCGCGGCAACTCACCTTAACTCTCCCCGGGAAACCACACAGTAAGTATCAGCAGTACCTGACGACGGGGACACTCGAACAGACCACAATCACGGCGCATTAGTCTGCCCCCCTCTTCCTTAAGAGGAGACAGACTAATGCAATACAGGGTCACCGGTCGATCCAGCCGTCCACGTCGAAGACCTTGCCGAGCTCGGTCTTGATCTTCTCGGCGGACTGTTCGTCGGAGGCCGGCGCGATGTAGACGCCCCGGTCCTGGTCGCCGTTGACCTCGATCAGCATCGAGGTCCGGTCGGCCGTCAGCAGGCCGCTCACCTGCGTCATGTCAGGGCCGGAGTCGGTGTAGCCGACCCAGAACCCGCTGAAATACGAGACCGTGTCCTTGGTGCCGGGCTGGGTCGCGTCCGTGATGGACCACGACGAACGGTCGAGGTCATGGTCGACCACCGTCTCTCCGCCTCCGGCCGGCCTGATGGTGACGTGTCCGGCCAGGCGATCCTCCCGAAACAGATAATGCAACCGCGTCGCGTCCAGCGATATCGTGTACGAGGTGTCGGAGCCGGCGTTCTTGTCGACCCGGTACGCGTCGCCGTCGATGCGGATGCGTTGCGGCCACGGCACGTAATGGCGGGTTCCAGTGATCGTTGCAACGCCTGATGATCCGAGAGGAGAGATCAGGTGGGCAAGTGGGTGTTCGACGGTGTCAAGTACGCGACCCGGAGCCTGATGTGCGAGGCGCGCCGCGAGCGGT
>NZ_JAFEJR010000026.1:0-29414 GCF_018555335.1 Bifidobacterium sp. SO1
TCCGTCACGCCGTAAGGAGTACGGCTCCCCAACGTCAGCCAAGCATCCCGTGAGGAACGGGAGAACGGTTGAAACGAGGGTCAAGAACAAGACTAGCGGAATAAAACACTAGACAAGTTCATACTCTTTCCGTCCATGGTGAACGTGGTGTTCTGGGGGAAGCGGCTCACGTCGATGATGGTGTCCCATTTGCCGGTTGTGGAGGCTCCGTGGGAGGTGGTGTATCCGGGGTAGGTGAGCGGTTTGACCTTCAGATCGAAGTAGCCGGTGAGATTGCCGCTGTCGACCCATGAGGTGCGGCGTTCCCATGCGCCGTACGGCTTGTCGGGGTAGCCGCCGTTGTCGATCACGAGATCGGCGGCGGGTGCGGATACGACGGTCGCCTCGTCCGTCGGATAAGTGACTTCGCTGCCGGTCTCGCCGACGCGACTGACGGTGAGTTTCGGCTTCTGACCCGTCTGCACTGTGCCGCCCGTGTCCTTCGCGGTCAATACGAGCGTCTGCTGGATGGTTTCGACCGCGCCGGCCGGCACGGTGTACGTGCACGCGTTGCCGGAGCGAGACGCGGTGACGAGCTGGCCGCTCGTGCAGAAGCCCGCGACAGCATCCTTCGCTTCCAGATAGGGCGCGTCCTTGAGATCCCATGCGACCTTCACCTGCCGCTTCGCGGCCGCCGTAAACGACAGGCTCAGCTTGTATTCGATCGTGTCGCCGCTGGACACGACCCCATCCGTCGGCGAATCGTCACCCACGGCGAACCCGTTGTCCGAGTTGACGAACGTCTGCGCAGACGTACCATGCCCCGTACCATCCGCCACCTTCACAAGCTTGGCAGTCGCATATGCGGGCTTCACCGTAGCCGCGCTCGCAGTCGGCGTGGAGAACGGCAGATTACCCGCAGTACCGGTGGGAAGACCCGCAAACAGCATGGAACCCACCGTCAGAAAAGCCAACGCGGAGACGGGGATACGCCGCATGATTTTCCGGATATCCATCACAAAACCTTCCTATTTCCTAAGACTCAAAACCCGTCGACGATGCCGGACAATCAGCCGGACAACATACAAAACCGTGATGCCGGCAGCCGAGAATCCGACAATCAGCAACGTACTGTCATGCTGCGTGCTCGCATCGGGAATCGGATCGGGGATATCCTCACGAACCCCTGATACCAGCAGTCGTCGCGTGTTCACACCCAACGGCGTGCAAGTCACCAATGTGACCCTTGCCTCGTCCGGATTCGTATCGGTGACGGCATTGAAATCATCGGGATCAACGACCGTGATCCGATCAACCCGATAACCCATCTGCTTGCCCAACACGGTGATATAGAAGAACGAGCCGGTTTTCAACTCGCGGATACGAGTGAAATCAATTCGATCACCGGAACCGGAATGCGAGGCCAACGCACTGTGAGTACCCTTATCGCCGACCGGTAGCGCCGTCCCGTACACGTGTCCCACGCCTGATGCCAGAGCATCCGAATCGGTCGTATGGTAGATCGGCTGGTTGAAGCTGATGCTGGGGATCGACAGGGTGGCGATGATCCCGTCACCGTCGTTCATCACGTTCATGTACTGGGTGTCTAATCGTCCGCCGTCCGTACCGTTGCCGTCGAAGCCGATCGTCGTACCACCGGTCAATTGGGTGTTGTAGTCTCGTGCGGCTTGCAGCATACGGGTTTTGTCCGGGGTGGGCCACATGGCTTGGCTGGTTTCCGTTTGGGCGGCGGCTTGTCTCGCCCTGATTTCGTTGGTGACGACTGCTCGGCCGATTCGGGCGAGCAGTAGGATCGCGATCAGATAGGCGATGATGCCGAGTATGGCGAGGAGTTTTCGAATGATCCTCACCGTACTGTTTTTCCGCATCATATGCTTGTCCGACGTTGATGTCACGACTGCCCGCTCCCCCCATGCTGGTTTAGATGTGGTTACGCTTCGAGACGCTTACGGACGATGAAGCAGGCGCCGCCAATGGCGAACGCGATGGCGACGGCGCCGAAAATCCGATAACCGGTGGCACCGGTGTCAGGCAGACGGTCGAGGCTGGTGACATTCGCGACTCGAATGGTACCGTTCACGGTGTTCGCGTCGGTCGTATCATCGGCGGCCGGAGCGGTTTCCACATAACCGGTGAAGATGCCGGGATTGTTGGTGACGGTGATCTTCTGCTTGTCGTGCGTACTCGCATCGGCTGCGATGGTCACTTTGAACGTGAGCTGCTGGCTTCCCTGTCCGAGCACGTATTTGGCTGGCGCTTTGGTTTCGGTCACGGTGTATGTGCCACGATCCAAGCCTTCGATGCTGATCGGAGCCTGTTTACCGCCCAATCCGTCGCCTCCGACGTTGGTGATGGTGCCGTTGTCGTCACGCATGAACACGGTCTTCCCGTCGACGGTCAGTTTGGTGAACTTCATGAGCTGGTTCTGATCGTTGTGGATCTGGAATTCCGCTCCGGTCAATTCCATGGTCTTGTTGTCGTAATCGACCTTGTGGATGTCGAATCCGGCGAGCGAACCTTCCACGGTGTCTTCCGGCTTGCTGGTTGACGAGGATTGCGGATCATTGGAGTATTCCATGATGACGTTGTTCGAATACGTGTCGTCACCGGCGCTGTTGGTTTGTGTATTGGCGCTGAACGCGTTCTGGGTCACCGCCGCCTTATAGGTGACGGTAATCTTCTTACCGGCCAATGCGGTCGGATTGGTGAACGTGATGTTGAACGCGTTCGGATCGACGGTGCCGTCCTGACGGTTGCTTTTGAGGTTGAGCGTATAGTCGGTGCCGGCTGTGAGCTTGATGTCGCCGGCGGTCACGGTAAACGTGTCGGCTTTCGGCTGGTCGAGTCCTTCACTTGGATTATCCCAGATGATGAGCTTCGGCTGGTCGATGCCGGTAAAGTCCGGCGCGTCCGTGTTGATAGTGAACGTGACAAGATCACCCACGGTCGGCAGCACATCCTGACGTTGCTTCGTAATCGACACGACCTTGTTCTTCATGTTGACAACACCCAACGTCTGTTCGCCGAGCTTGCCGAGCACGGTCTTCCCATCCTTGGATTGGATCGCACTGGGTACGATCATCGCGTTTGCCTTACGAGCCGTATCGGTCGCATTCTGGTCGAGCAGCAGGTAGAGGCCGCCGTAATTGTTGTCGGTTTCCTCCCCGTAGTCGACAGGAATGGTCAACGTGGTGGCCTTGTCTGCTCCTTTGACCTCTTTGGTGGCGGACTTGGCGATCCCGTCGGCCGTGTTGGCGAGCTTCTTGGCGAGCGCCGCCATCATTTCGTCATTGGCGAGCTTGTTGCTGTAAATGTCCGCGTCGGTGCCTTTCCAGTTGAGTGCGATCCACTGCGCCCATGAGTAGGTGGCTTGTTTTTCAGTCGTGTACTTGGAGTCGATTCCTGCGACGAGCTGCGTGACTTTCGTATTATCGGCGGTGGACAGGGTGCTTTCCAAGTTCAAGCCGGTCGGATTGCCGTCCGCGTCGAACGAGACGTTCGTGTATTTGGCGATTTCCAAGTATTTGACGGTGTGTCCGGCGACGTTGCCGGAGGTTCCCGCGTTGACGGTGATGTTTCCTCCGGTCACGGGTGCGGCCATTGCCGGCATGCTGGTCAGTCCGATGCCGGTGAGGGTGAGCATGGCTGTGATCGCGATGCTGGCTAGTCGGCGGGTTGTGAGTTATGCATGTTCTTTTGCTCCTTCAATTCCTGTGGATGATCAACGGTGAGGAAAGGTTGATACAGTTTGAGATGAGTGGACTCGTATGTCGATCCCATACGTCAAACGTTTCGGGATGCGAGCGGCGAGTAGTAAAAAGGTTCTCTTGAACGCTGTTCCGTCTTGTCGGATAATGTCATTGTTTCCGTTGATTGAGTATGATCGACTGAAATCCCGACTTTCAACGGGGGGTGACTCCATGCTCTTCTCCTTTGCGAGCAGATTCAAAAAATCTATTGAAAACGTTTCCACATTAAGTGACTGTTGAGGTCATGTTCAGGTTGAATCAAAAAATCCGAAAAAGAATGAAAAATCAGCTCCACTAAACCGACCGCTTCACACCTTCGTCGAGAAGCCGTTTAGTGGAACTGTAGGGCAGCTTCTCTCAATCCGCGAGTTGATGCGCATTCCGACGGCCAAAGCGTATTCTCTGATTTCGGATGCTTTGGGGTCGTAATCGTATTCCTCGAATTTGAGGAGATGTTCTTTCGTCCAGCCGATGAAAGTGAGGAAATCCTGTATGCTCGATTCCGGGTATTGATTCTTTCTCTCTTCCACTAGACGGTGTTTGAACGTGAGGAAATCCTCTTGCAAGCTCACAGCCAATGCGAGCCGACCGTTCATGCTCTCAGAAGCAGTTTGGCCTGTCGTAGTCATCGCCCATCCTTTATCATTGCGACTTGTGAAAGAGCGGCATATACCGCCGGTACATGTTCTTACTATCGTCCAGACAGTGTTCAACGCGATGATCCGTCGTCTTCAATGGGAACTCCACTCCGCCCAAGTGCCGGGCGAGTTCAGCCACGCAGCTCACGTCGATCATCCGATGATGTACACCATCCAACAAGCCGGGCATTTGCCGGTCGAGGAAACGTCGGTCGAATGCGACCGTGGACCCGGCCATGTAGACGAGGTTCCCTTCCTCCAACGCGGGGTTGACGATGAGCGTGCGGAACAGGTGGCTGATGGTTCGGGTACCGTATTGTGATTCCTTGCCGAGCACCTGATCCAACTCCCAGAGCAACCGGTTCCGCCCGTGCAATTGGCGCGTGTAATCGGCGAGGCGTGGATCATCCATGCCTTTCCAATCGGTGGGTAGGACGATGCTCGCATAGTCGGGAATGCCTTCGACCGACTGTAGTTGGAAGTCGGTGACGCGCATGCCAAGTTCGAGGATCGGGTCAACGGTTTCGTCCAATCCGGTGGTTTCGATGTCAGTCCACAACAACAGGTCAGGCATAGCTTGTTCCTTTCTCAGTGAGCTTCGGGGAACGCTTCATTATCGCCGAAACGGAACATTTGCACCGGTTTCCCATCCCGCCACTTGTTCCACGCTTTCACGACCATTGCGACGGTACGACGACGCTGATACGCGGACGCGGCCGCACGCGACTGCAATGCGGAAATCAGATAATTGCGCAGGGCGAGGATCGGACTGCCTTTCTCCAAGTCGGCTCCGGTTTCCAGTTTGGAGAAGAACTCGTCCGCATCATCCATGCTGATTTTGGACAACGTCCAATACAAACAGGCATACATGGCCGGGGATAGGAGCTTGTTCGATGCGCGGTAGAAGCTGACGCCCGCTTGGGTCAGGTCACGGATTTGCGGCGTCTGGTCGAAGAACTCCAACTGTTCGATTCGAGACGGGGTGATGTTGTTCGACGCGCCCGCTTCCAAACCGAGTTGTTCGGTCAGATACACGGCGCGGAGTACGGAGGCGACACGCACCGTGTCCGATTCGCCGCGTATCTGCATGATGTTGCCCATTGTTCGCGGTTTGCCGGTGTCCATTGTTTCCTGCACTTTGTCCGGCAAGCCTCGGACGACGAATGTTTGGAATGGTACGTTCGCTTGAATGCAAGCCAGTAGTCGATGCTGACCATCCAACAATCGTCCGGGGACACTGAATCGGATGCTGTCACCGTTGACCCGCCATGCGCCGCGTTTCATTTCAGTCGCCAACTGGTTGACGCGTTGCTTGGAAACATTACGGTTGTTCTCATTATGGCCGAGCATCTGGCGTGCCATTTGCGGGGTGATGGTCATGAGCTGCGTGGTGATCCCACTAGTGTCCTGCGGGTTGAATGTGACGGCTGGAGCTGGGGTGGGGTTGAGATACTGGGATTTGTTGGTTTCCACTGTTTTCTTCTTCGCTTGGCTGATCGACGGGGCTTCCGCTTGACGGATGACACGGGGGCGCGGCACAGTTTTCATCGGTACCGGTTCGAACCCGTCCAACAGGTGACTGACCGGCACCTCCTTGATGCACGCCGGTTTCACGCTCGAATCAACAACCTGTTCCGTTTCCACGGTTATGCTCCTGTTCGGATTCCTCTGTAACTCGCGATGCGTTTGAAAATTCACGGTCGGCTGGTCGCAACACTGCTGTTCCCAGACTTGGCATTCCTCGCACAGCCATTTGCCGCAGTTATCGCATTGGACGGGAGGAGTGGCGAACAGGCCGGTGGCCTGTCCGCACACGTCGCAGACTTCTCGACTCACTACTCTCCCACCTCGGTCAGCTTGAAGATCAGATCGGGAACCTCAGCCCATTTGGTGAAGTTCACGCCCTTCGCATCCTTGCAATACTCGTGCGCCGGATGCAGGATCAGCCGGTTGGTCGCCCGGTTCAACGTGCTGGGATTATCATCGATCAGCACGTCGGCTCGAATGTCGAGCTTGTCGCCGTAATGCAAGCCGTCGAACGGAATGTTGTTGTCCTTCAGCCAACGTTCGGACTGTTTGGTTGGATCATCGTTGCGCGTGGTGCTGATGATCAAACGCCAGCCTTCACGATGCAGTTGGCGCATGATCTCCGGAGCGAGCGTATACGGGCGCATGGTCTTGTACATGCCGTCTGCGACGGCGCGCTTGTGCCAATAATGGTTGGCTCGACTGTCGCCGGTGAAAGGCCAGCCTGTGACTTGGCTGAAATCGTATTTGTCGGGGTCGGGGCAAGTGTATTGGGTGAGTTTGCAGGTTTCCTGCACGTATTCGCGTAGGCCGTTGGTGTAGTTGGCGAGCGTGTTGTCGATGTCTACGCAGATGGTGCCTAGTGTCATGTTGCTGTTCCTTCTTTTTGAAGGGGAGGATGTGTTTGATTCCCCAACCTTTTATGTGGACAATATCAATATAACATGAAGTGTGTCCAACATGCGATCAGCCACGACGACCCTTCCAACCCGGATCAACACGATACGACCCATCCCCATACATGCGACGACGACGCTCATGCATCGCACGACGCTTCAAATCAACCCTCTGCTTCTCCGTCAAACCACCCCAAATGCCAAACAGTTCGTTATGATCCATCGCATACGACAGGCACTCGTCCACCACCGGGCAGGACGTGCAGATTTTCTTCGCCTTCGCCACACGGTCGGGCTGATACAATCCGCCCGTGGGGAAGAACAGTTCCGGGTCTTCTCTCGCGCAAGCGGCCTTGTCACGCCAATGAGCGTTGTGTGGGATTCCGGTCATAGGTTTGTCTCCTTTTCCGTGAGTGATGGTTCTTGTTCTATGGTGAGAATCTGTCGTCCGATCCAACGCATGACGTTGACGCACATGCTGTTGCCCAACGCCTTGTAGCGTGGCCCGTCTGGAGAGGATGGTTTGCCCCGGTATGGGATGTTCGTGTAGTCGTCGGGGAACGCTTGGAGTCGTTCGCATTCGACGGGTGTGAGCCGTCGAATCGTCAACCCTTTGATTTGATGACGGTCGTCTGTCGTCGCTTGGGTTTCCTTGACCAACCGTCCGGAACGGATCGACTGGTTGTCGATGAAACACTTGTCACCATCGGTGGCGCAAAGCGGCGGCATGACCGTATCCCCGTTGCTGGTGGTCGCGGATTCCCGTGGATAGATGTACGGTTGTTCCTTCTTGGCGTGGGCGGTCAGTGCGGGGGCGAGTTCCGTGTCGTCGCTCGCGTTCGACTGTCCGTCGGAACGGCAGGCGACGGCCGGGGTTTTACCGTTCGACAGGAGGGTGGGTGTCGCATCGTCGCCCGGATACGCCATTGGCCCGTTGGTGCCGGAGTTGGGGCGTCCGATCGCATTGTCGGGGATGATCGCAGCCACTTCGTTGATGAATGTCTGCTGTTTGATGCCCGGTTGGGCTTGCAACGCGCCCGCCACATCCATTTCACGCAGCTCGTTCCGCTGGTTCTGCACGAATGCGACCGGCTCCGTCTGAACTAACGGCACCTGATTGCCGCCCGTGCCGGCGCGTGCGGTCAACGTCTGCGCGAGATCATCCGAAGCATATTTGAGTCGCGCGTCGGACGGGTTGAAGTCCAGACTGGCGACGGCGGTACTGTTGCCGGTATCCAACGTGTTCATCACATCCGACTGGGCGATACCCAAACCGTTGCTTCCGGTTTGTGCGGTCTGGCAGATGTATGTGTCCGGCTGGTAGACGGCCTGTTGGTTTTGTCCGGCTTCCGACCGTGATTGAAGGGTGGGGTTTACGCCGTCGATACTGTAGACGCGGCGTCCTTGGGATTCGCCGGGGGTCAGATTTCCTGAGACTCCAACAGACTGATCTGAGCCTGTAAGGCTTTCAACAACTGAGCGGGCAAGGGCTTGCCTCTTCGCTCGGCTCTGGAGATTATTCCACGACATGCTTTCGCGCTCAGGTAATACTTGCCCGGCACGCCACCGTTGGGCAATAGCATGGCGGACAAGTTTTTCGTCTTCCATGGTTTGTTCCATGAGATCGCCGAAAAGGAGGCTATCCCCATCGAACAGAGTAGGTTGTTGACTCTTCGATCGCGCATACTGGTTGAACCTTTCCAACAGGGTGAGGAGTTGTCGTTCGAACTCGAACATGGTTTTGACCGGTGTCGACTGGTCGACGGTCAAAGTGAACACGGTTCGGATCATCGGCGTCAGAGCGAGCAGATAGTCCACTATCTGCATGACCGCCGTACTGGTTTCATCCTCATCGAACCGATGACCGTTGAGCATCTGCTGGAGGAGCGTCCAGAATCGACCGGCCAGTTTATCGTCCACCGTCTCATCAATACCGGATCGAGCCAGCAGGTCGTTCAACGCGTTGGCGTTGTCGAGTTTGAACAGTTTGAGACGGCGTTCCACCGCAGGTCGAGGCCACTCCTCCATGCCGTCTGTGTAAAGAAAATCAAGCATACCCCCTCCTATGGTGAGAAGGGTCTGCAATACGACGATCCGCGACGACACCGACCGTTGACCGATCAGATCATCCACACGCACACCCGTCACGAACACGCGTTCACGACGTTGAGCCACATCGAAAAACTGGGCGTCCAGAATATCCGCATCCAACAAGTAACCCATGTCCTGCAACGTGCCCAACAGTTTCTCAAACGCTTGCGTCCTGTCGGAGAGAATACCGGGGACATTCTCGAACACGATCCACTTCGGTTTAACCGTCTGGATGATGTTCAAATAGGTGAGCATCAGGTTACCGCGAGCACCTTCGAGCCCTGAGCGAAGTCCGGCCACGCTGAAATCCTGGCAATCCTTTACGGCAATTCCGTCAACCGTATAGGAGTGGTCTTCTTCAACGGTCAGATTGTAGACACGAACCTGTTTGCGTCCGGGGAGTGTTTTGCGGACAAGACCCCAGAAGCCTTCCGCACTGGCGATGGCGCTTCTGGAATGGTCGTAGTAACTTTGCTGGTAGTAGCCCTGAGCGTTGACGGTTCGGCCTTCGATCACATGTTTTCCACCTTCGGGCGGAGCAATGTAATGGACGCTGGAAGTGACGCCCAGTCCTGCCGCGAGGATTTTCATGCCGATGGTCAGACGCTTGTTGATGGATGCGGTTCGGAATCCTTGTGGCATGGGGGTGCCGTCCGACTCCCTGTATCCGGTCAGGATCGCTTCTCTCCATTCGCGTTTCAAACCGAACACCCATGAGGGGAGTTCCTTCCCATCAGCACGAAGTCCAAAATTGTCAATGATCCAGTCGTGAAGTGATGCGGAAGCGGTTTCAAAACGTGTTACCGTCGCCTCTTCGTCTCTCGTGAAGACCAGTCCGGTCGCTTGTATCTGCCGTTCCAGATCATCCGCCGATTCGTGGGCGCAGCATACGTAGACTCGTTTCATATACGAGTTCCTGCGTTCCGGACGCTTGTATTTGTTCGCCCATCCGTCGCCGAGCCATCGGCCGATGAAATAGAAGAACGGTGTGCTTAATTCCGGGATGACGGTGCAGTTCTCCGTGGGGAACGAGGGAATGGGAAGCGGTTCTGTCACGGCGTTCATGTTGAGCCACATGTTGCCTTGCATGTGATCCGCTGGAATCCAATCCGGAAGGTCGAATTTGCGGATATCCCGTCGCAGCTCGTTATCCCAGATACTGCCTTTCTTCATGGCCCAGAACTTGTGGTTCGGAGTGCATTCGATTCCGGTCGCCCCCTGTCCTTTGAGGATGATCGTATCAGCGATTTTCGAGCCGGTGGCGAGCACCTTGCGCCAACGGTTCCTATGGGTCAAGGCCATATCTCCGACATGAACATCTTCGATCGGGATAAGCCCACGGTCGGTCAGGACAAGCGCTCCTGCAGGAAAGCATGGCGATCCGCCGACAAGGCATGGCACCTTCCCCGCGTACTGTTCCCAATCGACTTTGGTCACGTCCCCCAAGTTCGGTATGTCCGGCCAACGGTACTGGAGTACGGCACTGGGGAATGGTTCGATTTCTGCGAAGGCGATGGGTGTGAAGCCGAGTGGATGCCATGCGACGCTGGCGGCTTCTATTCCGCTGAACAGGCTGAGGTACTGCAATGGGTGGCGTGTCTTCCGTTGGATAACCGTTTTGTTTTATGTGGACTTGTCCAGTATAACAAACAATACGGTTAGGGGAAGAGTATTTTCAACGGTCGGAGGAACGGCTCAACGGCGAGCGCCTAGACTTAGAAATGAAAGGGGCGGTTGATATGGCAGGATATCTCACCTACTCATGGACGAACGGGATTGGCGTACTACGCGACCCGTACGGTCATAAAACGGAAGCTCGATCTGGTAGTAGTAGTGCGGCGTTGGCTCAATGCAAGGAGTTGTTTCACCGGCAGTTCCCGAAGTTCGAGTCGTTGGAGATTCGAGTCGTGAGGGAGCAGTGACATTCTCCCCCACTTAGCCGTTTTACGGCTTGAAGTGGGGGCTTCCCGCTCAAGATACCCTCCGGTATCAGTATCAACGGGCTAAACCCGTGTGCCCCACGGTTGATGGTAAGTCTTGTCCAGTTTGATGAGCGGGAACGCTTGACGGCCTTCCGGGAGTTTGGAAACGTCCGGAGCGTTCACGACCTGTCCGGTGACGGTTTGGCCGTTCGCTAGAACATGCTCGCCTGGAACAGTCCGCCGAGCTTCGCGTTCTTGATGTAATCGCGTTTCTCCTCGTCCGTGTGCAGAACCTGTAGGACGGCCTCCATCGCGTGACGGCGAGTCGGCCGATCCAAATAGTCGCCTTCGCTCGGCTGGATTTTCTCGAGTTCGTCGAGTTTCTGTTCGATCAGCGTGTTGAGTTCTTCGGTCGTCATTGGTGTCTCCTTGTTCGGTGGTGGGCGTGTTGGTTTCAGCATACTTTCGTAGCTGGTCTCCGGTGGGGATGGCGTTCCTGCCTTGGTGGCGGAAGGTTCCGTCCGTGTTGCGTAGTTGTCGTCGTGCTTGTGCTGATTTCCGTTGGTTGGTCATCACGCTCTCCGTTTATGTGGCCTTTTACAGTTTAACATGATTGGTTGGGTTTCCAAACCCAACCGCCGGATAACAATCGCCACCGATATCAGCCCATCGCCTCACGATACCGGGCCAAACGCTCCTCACTCGACATCCGATCCCAATCCTCCCAAGCCTTACGATTTCGGCGACTCCGCTCCATGATCTCGCGAACCTGTCCGCCCGTCTCCTCATCCAGATCAGTACGCCGCTCGAACGCCTCACCCAATTCGGGTTGATAATTCAACTCACCCCTACTGGACACGGGGGCATCATCATCCCAGTTCCGTTCAACCCACTTTTTCGCATACTCGTTCGCATGAGGCCACGCCGGATTCTCCGCCAATCCTTCGCGGATACGCCGACTCGCCTCGCCCACACTGTTCATGGACAAATCCTCGTACATGCGCCACACCGATTCGGGCGTATGCCCGCCCAGATCGTCGACGGTACGATCGGCAAGAGAACGGGGGTCGGCGTGACTGTCGAGCAGGTATTTCGCTTGGGCTTCGGTCAGATCCTTCCTGCTCATGAGGAACACGTCGCAGTTTGGATCGCAATGATGCAACAATGCGACCCGTTCGTCGCTCATCTCACCGACCGGGGTACGCGACGACAGGTTCCACACGGTCTCTTTCTCCTCGCTGGTCAACCCGGTTTTCCGTACGCCCTTGCGAGCCAACGTGAGCAGCTGCTGGTCGTCTTCGCTCAACCGGCCGAGTTCGGCTTTGGACAACCGGGTTTTCTTGAACACGAGTTGGTTGACCGTCCGGAACGTCTGCTCGGACTGTTCGCCGGACGGCTCACTGTCCGCAGCAACACTCGCATACTGATACAACTGTTCGACCGATGCGACCTTCCGCCTGTTCTCATCCGCAAACCGACCATCAGAACGACGCTTCTGCCGGCGAGCCTGAACCGATTTCCGCTGATCAACCATCATGACACCTTTGATCGTGGGATTGATTGCCGATTTTAGTTGAGTTCCGCAGCCAACCGATTGCGGACATGTTCGCTCACCGTCGGATTGTTCGCCAGATTCCGTCGAATCTCCGGATCGTCACTGGCCGACAAGCCGTCAAGCAGATCCTCTGGAGCGTTGGGATTCGCAGCGAGGCGACGCTTCACATCATTGCCGCCCGGCGTGTAAGCCAACAGGCGAAAAGCCGTGCCCCGATCTAGCTTGGGGTTCGCCGCCGCTCCTTCCGCCGCCCATAGATTCCCATACGAGCAATGCGACTCCCAATCCCTCAACGTGTTTCCGTCGATCCTCGGGTCGGAGAACGCGTCACGCACAGTATACGGATCACCTTGCCGGATCGCCGTCTCCACGGTCAACCAGCCATGGTTCGGAGCGTGCAACGCGTCGCCGATCAACATCTGGTCATGTGACCGTTCGATCGCATGCGCGATGGTTGCGTCCGTCGCATTCGGATGGTTCATGCACTCACGCAGCAAATCCGGTTCGGAACGCAGCGACTCCACGCGAGCCAGCGCACTGCTCGGAGTCGCGGGATTCTTGGCGAGCGCTGTCGCATAGCCGAGTTGCGCGTCGGTGGAATAGGGGCCTTTGGGTGTGGCTTGTTCCATGTAGTCGGCGCATTTGTCGCCGAGTTGTTGGCTCATGTTTGGGCGTCGGCACATGTTTTCGATGATCAGGCGTCGGTGTTCGTCGTCGCGATAGTATCGGTCGACGAGATCGTCCAACCGGTCTTCCGCCCAGTATGGGTTTGCTGCCAGTCCTTGATCAATGGTCGGATCGTGCAGTTCGGATACTTGGATGAGTGCGTTCGCGTCGGTTTCGGCTTTTACCCGCCGGTATGTGAACCAGCCGGTTCTTCCACCGTTGTGCACGTGATCGGTGAGAGTGTCGGCCCATTCGGTTGGATCGTTGATTTCACTGATTGGACGGTCGTGGGCTTGTGTCGGCTGGTTCGCATACTGGCGTAACTGGTCGGCGGATGCGATCCGTTTCTTGTTTTCATCCACGAATTGCTTCGTATATGGGTCTCGACGCTGCTGTCGTGCTTGTGCTGATTTGCGTTGGTCGACCATGATCCGCCTGCTTCCTGTTTGACCGGGGTGAAGATTCTCGGTTTAGGATATGCAGGTTTTCGGGTCTGTTCGGGGTTGGGTGAGGAAACTTCTAACGGAGTTGGAACACGGCTGATACTGGACGGGTGACGATACGAGCATCCAAACCGTATCCGTCGTTCAGATACGTGGGGGTCACATCAAACCCGGCGTCGGCCAGCCGATCATCCAGTTTGATACGATCAGCCACCGCATACCGATCCAACATCTCACCGGAAGGAATCTGGATCCGATCACCACCAGCAAACCGGCCATCTGACAAACGTTGCTGCCGGCGAGCCTGAGCTGATTTACGAGCGTCAACCATGCTTCCCCCGATTCCTACGCTTCATATGACTAGGTAATTCTTGAATCAGGTTAAAGCAACAGAACAGAATACTCATACCGGGTTGAAAAACAGCTAAAAAACAACCCGCGCCAGCACAAAGACTAACGCGGGTTATCCCTACGAAAGTAGGGTATACGATCATCCCCACGAGTGTGGGGTAGTTAAAAACCCTCCCCACATGCGTGGGGCCGATCTGGCAGAACCGTCGCTTCTCGGCTCCGGCTGAGGTTCATCCCCACACACATGGGGTAGTCGAAAACCCAGCCCTCCCCCACTTGCGTGGGGGGGTGATATTTCACTGATCTGCTGAGTGAGGGTGTCCATGGGTTCATCCCCACTTGCGTGGGGTCGATTGCTGGTCAAACTTCGTCGCGGAGACTTGTCTCGGTTCATCCCCACTTGCGTGGGGTCGATCCGTTCTGCGGCTTTTAATCTGATCCCAAAGGAGGTTCATCCCCACTTGCGTGGGGTCGATTCGGTCAAGGTCGTGCCGTTCGAGTTCCACGCGGGTTCATCCCCACTTGCGTGGGGTCGATAGTTCAGTTTTTAAGGATTCATGATACGCGAAAGATTAAATTTTGCAAATTGGATACCTTCACTGGCCCGAGCCATTCCATCCCAGCGCGTGCAGCGCAGACGACAGATGACGAGCCGCGCGTCTCATGTTATCGATGGCTGAACGCGTTTCCTGATCCGCTTCCACACCCAGACTAACGTCCGTAAGCAGATCATCCAATACGGCCACGTGGTTCGAGAGAGTGTCATAAGACCATCCAATAGCATCCACATCCTCGCGAGTCGCCGCCTCTCTGGCATCGCCATATACGGCATATTCAAAACCAGACGGAGTGATAGGCGACGCTGATTCGAATCCGTGATCGGACATCCAGTGTTGAATCATCGATACTGCATCGTCTTCACTGAGTGCAGGATCGAGTTCCGCACGGTGACGGATGATGAGAGAAGTGATTTGCTGTGTGAGAGTATCCATTTGTTGTTTCTCCTTGTGCGGTTTTTCCTGATGGTTTGGTTGATGATTAGTTGGAGGAGTCGCGTCGATTTGGATTGAACGAGTTCATTTGCCGCACGCCGGCCCCGCCGTCAGCTCCTGACGATCCACTCGAGCAAGCATCGGATGTCGCGATGCTGCCAACGCCCGCTCCTGAGCCTGCTCCAGCGAAACCCCACACCCACACGCCTGATAAAGTGTGCGCCGATACTGCCACGCTTTGTCACCGTCCGTAATACCAGCCTGTTCAATCATGTGGGACACCGCGTCTTCGGAAGGCATCTTCCGACGCCGGAAGGTTTTTACAAGCCGGTTCACATCGGCCACAGTCATCCAGCCAGTAGAACTCCTGTAAAACTCGATAACGGCTTGCGTTGCCTCAGCGAAGCTGATTGTTGGATCGAGCGAAGCATAGAAGGCTGCGACCTGATCCTCATCGACTTGCGCGTTTCCGTGGTGGGCGCTGATCTGAATCATCAGATCCGTGCATTCAGTTGGCAGCATAACCATTCCTTTCCATAAATTCCTTTTCTTTCTGTGCGATCCGCTGTCTCAACTCCTGATTGGCCCTGCTGTTCGCCTTGGCGCGAGATTCAGACCGCGATGGCGTTCGTTCCCTTCGGAGCCATTCATCAAACTCCAAATCAAAATCTGAAAGTCTCACATGACGGTTTTTCATCCAATTCATGAATTTCCTCGCAACGTCATCACAGTCGATTCCAAGCTGCTGAGCTAAGAGGCGACTATGCGCGGTTGGCTTCCAATCATCAGGGATTTGATGAATCTCCGAAGAGGAAGGTTCTTCTATAATTTCAGCTTCAACAACCTCATTTTCTGTGTGAAGATTCGAAAATGTGTCGGATAAATTTTCGAAGCCAGTTTTAAAACTGTTCCCCTGTTCCCCTGTTCCCCTGTTCCCCTGTTCCCCTGTTCCGGGCGTGGAAATATCGCGACACTCTCGCGACACTCTCGCGACACTCTCGCGAGGATCGGTGGTTTTCGTTGGAATTCCGCCATTTTGAGCATTATGCTTCGGATAGCGAGGCTTTCCTGGCTTGTCGATTCGCTGGTGCTTCGCCCAGTTCACGATCTCCAAATATGGTGTTCCGTCAACCTCGTAGCGATATATCAATCCAGCTTCCGAAAGAGTCGCGAGTGCTCGCGACACTCTCGCGACAGTCTCGCGAGGATCGTTCATGAGGTCAGAAGCAAACAGGTCGCCGATGATATCGAAGTCAATATCTTTCCCGACGCCGTTATCGTCCACATAACTCCAGAGGCCGATGAAAATCAGTCGAGTGTCCCAATCTAGCTTTGCGATGTCGCGGCTACGCCAGAATTCTGGCTTGATGGATCGGATTCTCATAGATCCGTGTCTCCTTAAGGAACTTAACGATCTTCCGGGGTCGGCTCGTTATTGGATGGAATCAGATCTGGAATCCTTGCGGTGAAGTCGGGTCGCATTATTTCAATCGGATCGTATCCGTATGCGCGTGCGATTTTTTCGACGTCCACCGGTTGCCATTCGAGAGTGCCATTGATGCGTTGACGTACATATTTTTCGGATTTTCCTATAATTTGACCGGTTTTGCGGTTAGTTCCGTGGTTGACCCACAGAATCGTGCTGATGTTGGTGTTGATGATGGTGCCAAGGTGTGAGGGTGCGTCTGATTCTGCCATATGTTGAACTGCCTTTACGTGTTTGCGTCTATCTGGACGCATGACAAATTATGCGTCCAGATAGACGCAAATGCAACCCTTGGGCGTGTCGTGCTGGAACACACGGACGCATATGCGGCTAAAAGGTTGGTATTATTGTTGTTATGAGTAGCGTTATTGAAGTTAGTGAACTGGGGCGGAGAATCAATCGCGCCGTCCTAGCTCAGATGGGTATGCGGCAGATGTCAAACCGTGAGCTATCTCGGCTTATCGGACGGAGCGAAAAATATGTGAGGCAACGCATCAACGCCGAAAAGGAGTGGGCGTTCGCTGATATTGAACGAATCTGCAACGTGTTGGACATCTCCTACAAGGACTTCAATGATTTCGCGCTTTCCGACACAATGGGCGCCCAACTCACATCCGAAGAACGCAAGCAGATCATGCTGATCAAGTTGAATAGGGGTGATCTCTCCTTGGCTGCGAATCGTGATCCGTATAAGTCGCTTGAGGCGCAGGGCGGTGACGGTCGTTGAGTTCTCCTTCCGGTCATATGCAACGTTTTTTGGGTTTGGCTGGTAGAGTCGTCTGCTTCCATGAACCTATGGCTACAGGAGGTAGTGAAGTGTTGACGGCCGCTAATTTTGACCGCCATATGCCGGTGGATGCTGATATGTCGTATGAGGATATGCTGCGCGTGTTGGAGAATTGTCCGGTTCATGTTGATGAGACGGTTCTGCCGGAGAACGTGTGTGGTCTCTACGATGAGAGTCTGCGTTCGATTCTGATTGATTCGAATATGATCGAAGCGCAGAAGCGTGTCACGCTTGTGCATGAACTGTTTCACTGGTTGCATGCTGATGATTGTTGTCAATGGCAGGGTCGTCAGATGGCTGAGTTGCGTGCGCAAAGGGAGACGGCGATGATGATGATTCCGCCGGACAGGTATATTCGTGCGGAGCGTGAATATGATGGGGATAAGTTTCAGATCGCGTGCGAGTTGGAGGTGACGGTTCGGTTGGTGGAGATTTATCGGGAGATGCTGGAAGGGGACGCCCGGTTGATCTGCCGGTTCGTGGAGTAGTCAACGGCTGATTTCGCGGGAGAGAAGCGGGACGGTAAACTCTCCTTGTAACAACGGTTTCCCGATGGAAGGGAAACCCTGTTACAAGGAGAACCATGATGGGAAGAACCCGGATGATCGGCGGTCTCACCGCCATAATGATGATCCTCGCCATGTGCGCCGGCTGTGGTATTGGCGGGGATGGTGCGCATGATGCCGTGCAAAAACTGATGGACGCTGTCGTCGCAGGTGATGTGAGCGGGGTCAAAAACCTGTATACGTTATCGGTGGAGCCGAAAATGCCGACGATTCTGACTGGTGCGAAACTGAAGCAGCCGATCCAGAACGTGACCGTCGGCGAATCCGAAAAAGTGTCGGACAGTGAGCGGACGGTTCCGGTTTCGTACAGTCTGAACGGGAAAAAGACCGCCGGCTCGTTCAAAGTGAAGCAGGATGCAGACAAGAACTGGGTGATCCAGAATCCGCCCGTGTTCGGACAGGTCAGTTTCGACCCTGATCTGACGATCGGCGGCAAGCCATCCACGAAGGACAATAAGTTTGCTTTGCCGATCGGCGTTTACGAGGTGAACATGGTGTCCGACGTGTTGGAAGGATCTTGGACGGTGCCGGTGAAAGCATCCTCCGGCTTCGACTATCAAGGAATCACCGCGAACAAGAACCGGAAGAAGATCAAACTGACCGACAAGATCAAAACGTACAACGGTTCCATGTCGTCTTTGATCGACAGTTTCAACCTGTTGCCCATGTGTCGCAAGCTGAAGGAACTGTATTTGAACGGTGACGATTTCGCGTTCATCTCCGGCAAGTCGATTTCAAGCGCATGCAAATATCAGACGACGGACATTCAGATCAAGGTCACGGATTATACGCCGGACGGCGACCGGGACGGGTATTATCCGATCAAATTCGATGCGACCGTCAAAATGATCGCCCCGGTGTTCACGGATTCCGGTGAGAATGATGACGTGTGGACCTGCCAGTCAGTGCAAGGCGGCAGACAATGCGCCAAGTTCGTTGAACAATCGTTCGAGTTGAAGGACTGGGATGGTCTGGTCAGTCAAAGCAACGGCAACGTGTATTACAGACTAGCGGATCCGGATCAGAATGTCGGCGAGCTGGCTGATGTGATCTACGCGGGGCATGGTGTTGATTAACGGTCATCGTCTCGGGTGAGGATGCTCGTCGCTGATCGCATCCAGTTCACGGAATGCGATGTCACGGAACCGTTGAGCGGTTTCGTCATCGGATAGGACGCCCATGTCGTTGAGATCCGAGGTCATGCGTGCGAGACTCAAATCCGTGAGAATATCTTCACCGTTGATACCACCTTCGATGGGATGCATTCGACTCCTCTGTTTGATTCCGTATTGCTGACAGTACCGGTCGATCATCTCACAGTGGTGGATACGACGCACCCGGAGAATCGCAGGATACTGCGAAACTCTCCGGGTGCGGTATGGTTAATCGGAATCCGACAGTATGTCTCCGACATGCTGCAACAGTCGGAGAATGTCCCCATCATCCAAGTATCCGCAGAGCGACCCGTCGCCGAATCGTTCCTGTCGTGTGGGGATCAATAGTAGCGCGAGTGTGGAGTCGAGATCAAGCGTATCGTAGTCGCCATTTTCGTAGAATTCGGCGAGATCGGCTGGACTTCCCAAGTTGAGGTCTTCGAGCCACTGATGGTAGTCGCCGTTGTCCGCCCAAGCCCTGTAGATCGCATGCCAATACCGGTCGACGATCGGATCATAGGTGATGCCCCGGTAGACGGGGATGCCACGCTCGTCCTTGTCCATGTCGTTCCATTTGTACAGTTTGCGGTGTTCGTCCATTGCCTTCTGGAATTCGGGAATCAACTGGACAAGCTCCTGCAAACCGTCATCGCGTTCGGCGCGCAGTTTCCGCACCTTCGGGTCGGCGTTGCGAATCCACTGCCATCGTGTTTTTGCGCGGGTACCCCGTCCTTTAGGGCGGGGGTGAAGCTCATCTCCTTTCCTCTAGTCTGTCGGTCTGTTCTGGTGTTCTATGTATTTCCTCAATGTAGCCAATGGTGCGCCTCCTGCGGTTCCGGCGTAGTAACTTCCCGACCAGAGTCGTTTCGCCCGCCAGTAGTGTCGAGCCAATTCCGGGTAGTCGCGTCGCATGTACCGGCTGGATACGCCTTTCAACGAGTTGACGAGCCGGGACAGTTCGACCGTTGGTGGGAATGAGACGAGCAGGTGCACGTGGTCGGTTTCCCCGTTGAACTCTTCAAGGTGGCAGTCGAAGCTTTCGCACACGTCGCGGAAGATCTCTTCCAGTCGGGTCAGGTGTTCGCTGGTGAATACCTTATGCCGGTATTTCGTGACGAAAACCAAATGTGCGTGAAGGTCGAAAACACAGTGTCTTCCCTTGCGAACATCCCTATCATTATCCATGAAACCAAGTATAATGAATAACATGAGGAAACGCTACGAATACCGGATCTACCCGGACGGGACGCAACGGCATGCGCTCGCCCGGCTGTTCGGCTGCGTGCGTTTCATCCACAACTGGGCGGTAGGACGGCGACGCGACATGTATCGGCGTGGCGGCGTGTACATCACCGACCGGCAGATGAACGACGATCTGATCCTGTTGAAGAACGATCCAAGCTACCTATGGTTGAAGGACGTGTCCAGCGTCCCGTTGATTCAGGAGATACGGATCATCAACAAGGCGTATACGGACTATTTCAAATCCCTCAAGGGACTGAGGCAGGGGCCGAAGCTCGGTGTCCCGCGCTTCAAGGCGAAGCGTGGACGTCAGGCCGCGCAGTTCACCACCAAGGCGAGATTCCACGTGTGGCATGATCCCAACCGGCGGGACGGTTGGCTGCGACTGCCGAAGATCGGAAACGTCCGCGTCCGTTGGACACGAGACCTACCGTCCGAACCCACGTCGGTGACCGTCTATCTGGAACCGGACGGCACATATCATGCGAGCTTCGTGGTCACCGCGCCCGACACGCATGTCGAACGGGCTGTCCCCAAGCCGGATGCGCTCATGTGCGGCATCGACTTGGGGTTGAACGATATCGTCACCCTCGTGGACACGAACGGCAACCGGTGG
Organism: Bifidobacterium sp. SO1; assembly: GCF_018555335.1. NCBI lineage: Bacteria > Bacillati > Actinomycetota > Actinomycetes > Bifidobacteriales > Bifidobacteriaceae > Bifidobacterium > Bifidobacterium sp. SO1. Next base: position 20,682 of record NZ_JAFEJR010000026.1, read on the forward strand.
AAGACCGGCAATCCCCGTTTTCTCCGCGAAGCACACCATAGGATCGGACGGCTCCAACACGAACTCGCCCGCAAAACGAAAGGAAGCAACCGGTATGAGCAGGCGCGGGTAAGACTGGCGAAAGCCCAAGCTCATTTGCGACGCATACGACTGGCATGGCTGGACGTGTTGGCGGAGAAGATCACCGACGAAAACCAAGCGGTGGCCTTGGAATCCCTCAACATTCGCGGCCTCGCCAAAAGCCGCGTCGGCAAAAGCGTGTTGGACGCCGGCTGGGGCATCCTGCTCCGGCTGATCCACGAGAAAGCCGAACGGAAGAACCGCACCGTCATCCACATCGGACGCTGGGAGCCAACCAGCCAAGTATGCTCCCACTGCGGCAAACGCACCGGCAAGAAACCATTGGACGTTCGCACATGGGAATGCCCCTACTGCCGCACGCCACTGGACCGCGACTACAATGCCGCAGTCAACATACTCCAAGTCGCCGCCGGACCGGCGGAGACCTTAAACGGTCGTGGAGGAGAGGTAAGACAGACGATCAATGACCCTCGGGTCGGATCGGCCGCACTCTCCCGTGAAACGACAACCTTATCCCCAAGATCCTTCATCTAGGAAACCGGGTTAGGGAAGAATCTTCGGCCTTCAGGCCGAAGAGAGGTCAAGGTTTCAACGGCGGCATGTTGTATGCGGCCTTCGTCACCAGCGTCTCCAGTTTGTCCCGACCGCGTAGCCGATCCTTCCATGGGTTCTCGTCCAGCCCGTACAGGATGCCGGCCAGGCCGCCGGCGACTGCGGCGGTAGTATCCGTATCCTCGCCCAAGTTGACGGCTTTCAGCACGCACTCCTTGTATGAACCGGTGTTGGTGAGACACCAGACGGCGGCTTGCAGCGTGTCCAATACGAACGTGCCGGATTTGATCTTCTCCTCGGGCACTCCCCTCATGTCATCCAATCCGGCTTCCTCGCAGACCGTCTTCGGATCGAAATAGTCCACGCCCGTGGCGATCAAGAGCCGCGCCGTATGCACGAACCGAACACAAGCGTCCATGCTGATCTGATGCGCGTGCGTGACCGCGCTCACCTTGCGGATGTCGTCATCCGAGGCTCCGGTGAACGCCAAGGGGAGGATACGCATCAACGCACCGTTCCCGTTGTCCCAATAGCCGTCGCAACCATGATCCTGTCCCAAGGCGATGCCGGTGGTGGTGCCCACGTCGAACACAATGCCATCTGGCGTGTATTCGCCGTTTTTCACCCATGCCACGTATTTGACGCGAAGATTATCCGTGTCGACCTTGCCGTAATGGTCGGCGAGCGAATCCAAGGTGGCGAGCATCATGGCCGTATCATCCGACCATGTGCCGGCCGGCTGATTGTGCGAGCCGTGACCGATCATGCCCGTGCACGTGAACGTGTCGCGTGGTGAGAATTCGTAGGGTACGCCGAGCGCGTCGCCGACGGCTTGACCGTAGACGGCGCTCATGAGGATGTCGTAGTCTTGGGCGGTGAGGTAGTCGGTTTCGCAGCGTTCACGCAGCTCGTACGGCACGTGGATGGCGGAATTGTGTTTGGGACAGTATGTCTGTGCGGTTTCGGGGTCGCACACCCAGCCGGTGTTGTCCTCGTTCGACTTGCAACGGTTTTCGCAGTCGTTATAGTCGCAGTCGACAGATTGGACGGGGAACAGGTCGTCCGTCCAGTTGGGGAAAAGTTTCGTCAAAATTAGGGTTCCTTCCGAAATGGTTCAGCTTCTATTATGCGGCGGAATCGTTGCCAAACGAGGCCGAACGGGGAACTTTCCACACTCGGCCGTACCTGTGCGTCCGGTCATATCTACGCTGAAATCATCAACGCATAACAAGGATGAAACCATAGCGAAAGGAACCCATGAGTCACGAGCACAACGGCTATTATTCCGACCTGACCATCGCCCAACTGGTCGACAACGCATACTCGGGTCGATACGTATTGCCCGGCATTCAACGCCGGTTCGTTTGGAAGTCCGAGCAGATCGAGCGCCTGTTCGACAGCATCATGCAGGATTATCCGATCAACACGATCATGCTGTGGCATTTGACCGATCCGGAGATTCGTAAGCAGTACCCGTTCTACCGGTTCCTTTACGACTATACGGAGAAGTACGGTGAGGAGAATCCGCCGACCGACGTGAAAGGATTGGACGCGTATGCGGTGATCGACGGTCAGCAGCGGATCACGAGTCTCACGATCGGATTGCATGGCACGTTTGCCGCACACCGGAAATGGCGTGGCTGGGAAAACACGGACATTAACTTCCCCAAACAGCGATTGTATCTGGATCTGATCGGCGACCCGGATGAGGACAGTGACTACCGATATCCGTTCCGGTTCATGGTCAAGGACACCGCCGTACAGGATGTGGAATCGGGTCACTGGTGGTATCCGGTCGGTGAAATCCTCGACGCGAACGAATCCGCATACCCGATCAAATACGCGATGAAACATGGTTTGCCAGATCAGGCGATCGACCGTCTCGCCCTGCTTCGTGAACGTATTCTCAAGGAACAGCGGGTCAGCTACTATCTTCAGATCGAACAGGATCAGGACAAGGTTTTGGAGATTTTCACGCGCACCAATAGTGGTGGAGTCCCGTTGACCAAGAGTGATCTGATCATGGCGATCGCCTCCTCCAACTGGACGGACATGCGCGACAACGTGACCAGCTTGGTCAACCGGGTCAACGACATCGGGTTCGACGTGGACAAGGATCTCGTGCTGCGCTCGTTCCTCGTCTGCTACGGCGACAACGTGAAATTCAAGGTCGAGAACTTCGGCCGACCACAAGTCGAACTGTTGAAGACGAACTGGACGGTGTTGTCGGAGGCGTTCGCGAACACGTTCCAACTGCTCAAAAACCAAGGGTTCGATGACGTGATGCTCCGAGCCAAGAACGCCGTCATCCCGTTGATCCAATACCTGATCCTCACCGACCAGTACAAGGATGCGGGCAAGAGCACGTTCGGCCAAGACCAGCCGCAACGACAGGTGGTGGATGATATGCTCCGCTGGCTCGAAATCAGCCTCTTGAACAGCGTGTTCTCCGGCCAGTCCGACACGCTGCTACGCCAGTTGCGTGATGTGATCAACCAGCATGAGACCCGTGATCACTTCCCACTCGAGGAAATCAAGGAACGGTTCAAAGGCACAAGCCGTGACTACAAAATGGACGACAATACGATCAACCGGTTATTGGAAACCCAATACGGCACCGTCGAAGCATCCATCATCCTCCGGCTCCTGCGCGGACGGCTCGACCCCGCGTCACGATACGAGCAGGATCATCTGCACCCGGCGTCATTCTTCCGCGAGAATGAGAAACTGCCTAAAACCAAACGACGCGAAGAACTGGAACAGCGATTGATGCCAGTGTTCCCACATCGTGAGGATCGCGAATACGCGATGGACCCGAAGAACTGGAACAGCGTCCTCAACCTGCAACTGTTGGAGAAGCTGGAGAACATCGACAAGACGAAGATCCCGTTACGCGAATGGGCGGAACGGTTCGGTAAACAGCCGACGGACTTCATGGTGCCGGCCGACACGAGTCTCGACATCAAAGACTTCCGCACGTTCATCGAACGACGCCGGGTCAGACTCTCGGAACGGCTTAAGACGATACTGGTCGACTGACATCAGGATCAGATGAGGGAGCGGCATCCGCACCTGATGCGGCTCCCCTAGTCGGCCTCCAGCTCGACCTCCAAATGGTCGGCGAACCGGATCAGATTCCCGCTCGTGATCCGACAGGTCAGTTTCGACGGCGGGTATGCGAGGCGGAGACCGTACCGATCGTATCCGTCATCCCAAAGTTCGATCCGCCGGTTTGACGACAATTCGATTTCAGTGTTGCGGTCGAGATGTTTGACTATCCGGTCGACCTGTTCAAGGAGCTGCTGCGCTTCGATCAGATTGATGCTGGTTCGATAGTGGAGCAGACCGTCGTTGACTTCGATCTCGATACTGTCATCGTTACGGGTTGCTGTTGCTTCCAATTCGTTGAAATCCAACATTGACGACCTCCGGTTCTCCTGCTTGTCCCATTGATCATACAGGAGAACCAGTCAGAACCCCCAGTGCCCCTCGTGTCGTTCACCCGTCACTTTCAAACCGCACATCTGGTTTTACCGGCGTATCGGCGACGAACCGTTCGATCAACTCCAACTGTGGACGACTGATCCCGATCCGCGCATCCGGTCCTACACCCAATACGGGTGCCGATGGCTGTTTTGAAGAAACGGCGAGTCCCGCCTCATAGGTGGTCTCCTCGTCGTCGATCCAGATGATCGGCCGACCGGTTTTCACGTAGCCGAGTACGGTTCGACGTTTACCTGTGTAACGGAACGCGTCAGTGATCGGATCGTACCATTTGATCGTTTCCCAGTTGACGCCCAAATGCTGGTTGAGTAGATCCGTGTGCGGCTGCCAAGTGGACAGCCATAGAATTTCCGCATCCAATGCGTCCAAACGTTGCACAAGCTCATCCGACCAGAGGATACGGAACGTGCCCAATCGGGCGAAACGCACATGCGCTTTACGGTCGGGTATGAACCAGTTCGCCGGATCATACGTTTGACGGCGGGGATCATCCGAGGGCATCCAATCCACGGAATTCTGACGTTGTCTCACCTTGTCGTCGGGGAACTGGTTGATCACCCCGTCGAAGTCGATCAGGATCAATGGACGATTCCCATCGTTCACCGCAGTGCCTCCAGAATGCTCGCCAGTCTGATCACGTCATGGCAGGTGTGCGTCTTGCAGCAGCCGGCAATAACCGTCTCCAGCTCATCATGCGGGTCGAACAGTTCATCATGCGACCACACGCGTAAAGCGACCGATGGCCGGCCACAACGCTTCAGCTCACCGTTGACCTTCACAATACCGGTGCAACCAGCATCCAGTTGGCTGACGGCGGCACGAATCGTCACCGGATCGACATGCCTGATATTGCAAGGCAGGGGCGCATCCTTCAACGCATCCAAAACCAAAGCCAGTGGAATCATGTCGTGCGCCACATGCCGTTTGCATACGCCGTCGTACCAACCCTGCTCTGGCGGCTCAGTCTCATAGCCTTCGCCCGGATACCAACGGCGGAACGCCACGATATCATTCCCGCACGCATCCAATTCTCCGTTACGGGTCACCGACGCGGAGCAACCATACGTGCTCCTCCAGCCGAAACAGATCAGCTCCGGATCATACGGGTGTTCAGAGGGATTCCAAATCTCAGACATACGGTCATTCTCCCATCGTTTACAGGTAGGTGCGCTTCCGACCGCGAAATACCGTATTGCGCATTACGATCTGATTAGATTTGGGATTCTTTGCTTCTTCATTCTCTTCTTCGGAAAGAAATGAAGCATCCCTGCTCTACGATTGGCTGAGTCCTTTTCCGTTTCGATATAATCGGCAAATCCCTCGGATAGTTTTACAATCGCTCCCAACATGTTCCGAAGGTTCCGGCAATGAGCATTGCCCGCATAATAGTCTCCATAATGCAGCAGGATACGATCCTTCATCGTTTGAACCATTATCCCGGCCCGTATTCTGATCGGTTGACTATTGCATGTAATCAGGAAAGAACAGAGCAGACTCGCATAATCGAATACGAGCTGTGACTTCTTCACGGCGCTAGGAACCGGCATGGGAACATCCCCGTCGAACATCTCCTTCAAACACGAGGTCACATAATCATACGGAGGAATATACCCGCGTCGATCTATGTCAAGAAGAATCGGCATGTTATGAGAAGCCGCATTGCGCAAGTTGCGAACACCGTTGAAGAGCTTTATCGAATTATCCTCATAATCGATGGACTTCAGATAGCATCTATATGATTCGGACAGGTCTGCCAACGTAAACAATTCCCATAGATTCCAGATTTCCGGCTCCAAGCAGTATCCCCTAACCAGATCGTCCGTATAAGGGAAACTTTTCAGTTTTGAAGTCGGGTCACCAAACGCGGTTTCGGAATACACGTATTCCCGTTTGACATCGAAAGCGGCGGCGATGGTTTTCCCGTCTGTTTCATGCAGTGACATCAGCAGTTGGTTGAAACGGATCTTGATCCCGTGCTCCACGTTTGCAGTCAGATAGTCGATCATCATGCGGAATTCATAATCCAAGATCGCTAAATCCTTAATGACTGCGAAGTCTAGATCGTAATGGCAGCCGTTCTCTTTTGTCTCGAAATTGGTCGCGTAACGTTTGATGCGGAACAGATAAGTGTTGTCCACCAGATATTTGATCGCGGAGGTTTCATCACATTTAATGAAGACCACGCCCTTTGCTTTCAGGAATTCCAGTTGTTGTCTGGCGACGTCAACGATGATCGATTCCGTATCTTTCACGAAACCCTCTGAAAAAACTTATGGGGCATCCGCTCCGTTACCGGAAACGCTGCCCCACGAGTAGAGTCAAGCCCGAAGGTTTGCTCCTTTTGATGTTGTATATGAAAGAATAGCCCGGATGTGGGACGTTAGCAAGGGTGCGTGTCGCCCTCATTTAAAGCTAATCCGATCCGCTTGATAATGCTTTGCCTCAGTTCGCCTTTTCGGTCCGCCACCGTCTGCAACTCCTTATAGGCGGGATGCTGTTGAATAGCGTCCAAATCCATGCCTTTGGTTTCCCTATTGAGCTGCTGTTCCAGTTCGCTGATGCGCGCCATGCACTGTTGATATTCGGCAACATCCGGGTCTGAGACCAGCAGTCGCAGATAACGGCTGATACGCTCCTCATCATCCATGTCACGCATATCAATGTCTAGATCATATTTGGCGATGTCTTCGACTTCACGACGATCCAACACGTTCCCATACAATGCGCCGAGACGCTGTTCAAACTCGCGACGCTTCGCCTGACGTAATTCCATCAACTGTCGATCGGCGGCACTGTCCGACGACAAACCCATCACATACCGCACCGCCTTAAGTTGAGCGTTCCCGAGAATGTTATACGATCGCAGCTTCCCATTCGACTCACCATTCTCAAACCATTGCGCATACGCGTGGCCGCGAGTCCGCCACGAAGACGGTTTCTCCGAACCGATCACATCGATCACCACGCGACGAAGCCCATGCTCGTACACCCACTGGTTGCGATACTCACTGTCACCCTGTTCGGAGTAGGTGTGCGTGCAGGTCATGCCGTCTAATCCGGGGTAGGTTTCGGTGCGCATGGTGTCTCCTTTAACGTTTGTGGACGTTACCCACATTACCCGGTTTGCAGTCAGAACAGTGACGCGACCGCCTACCGCTGCCGACTTGGATCAGACGACCATACCTCAACAAGCTCCGCGATGGTATCAGCATCATCCGTCTCATCGAAAACCGATGCGGCCACTTCAACATGATTGCAAGCTGTGCGCTTGCGAATCAGTTCTTGGTTTTTTCTCGTGATTGTCTCCAATTGCTGTTGGGACCATGTTTTCACCGCCGATCTGATTTAGATGTCCTCGATTTCGTTGGCTTCCAATACGGGAACCGGTTTCGGGGTGAACTCTCCCGGATTCGCCTTCACCGCCTCCAACAGTCGATCCATGTTCAGCGCGTACAGTCCGGCGTTCTGCATGGGGTTCAGTTCCAATACATGCGGCTGACCATCATCACCCAAGTACAGGTCGAGCGTGTACGGACCCTCAACGTCACCCCTGATCGCATGCGCGACCTCATGCGCGTATTGTTCGTACAGGCCGGCGATCAATGGGTGCGATTCGGGCTTCCGGTTGTTGCGCGTCTCCTCCATCCACGGATCATACGTCTCACCCGTGTTGTCGAGCGGCGTATGGTTCTCGATGCAACCCGCCCCACAGACGGGTTTCCCGCCGATCACGAAGATCCGGTATTCGAAGCGCATGCGCACACGCTGCTGGACGAGCACGCATCGGGTTTCACCCTCGTAACGGATGCCCGTCCAGTCAAGCCATCCGACCGGCTCAAAATAAGTGCGATACCATTCTCCGCTATCCGGATCATACTTTCTGTAGTACAGGTCCGGGTCGATGAACGCCAATGGCACCGTCTTCGGCGCGGCCACGAACTTCACCACCAGCCCACCCTCCGGATGCCGCCCGTGCATCGCAAACACGGCATCCGAAATCCGCTTCGGATCGCAATCGGTGACCGTCACGTCACGCCCCAGAAAACGGCGCAGGGACGGGAACAAGGCATACCGGTCCGCATTCCCGGTCAAGCCAAACTGATCCTCGAACGGAATGGCCGCGATCGGACCGTAATGCGGCATGCGATCCGCATTCGGAATCATCGTCTTCCGCCCCAACACGCGCACCACCGGATCAGGCAGCAGCCGAGTCGCCGCCTCCAAACGCGCCGCATCCTCGACCCAACGCTCACGATCCCCATCCGACGCGACCACCGGACCCACATATTGCTCCCACACCCGACGATACGAGTCCGGCACATCCGACAGGTCGGCGGGACACTTCGACGGAATCACATCAACAAGCCAACGATCGGGCATGGGAAAGCTCCTTTTTGTGTACATATGTGGGATTCTATCCTCGATCATGCGTCCGTATCGTCACGACCGCAGAAGAAAGACCCCTCCGAATGATATGCTGTTATAAACGAAAAAAACGTTCACAATGGAGAAAATGATGAGACTGCTGGCATTCCACCTCAACGGGCTTCGCCTGTACGAAAACGGCGAAGTCTTCTTCAACCTCCACACCGTCGA
>NZ_JAFEJR010000027.1:0-20645 GCF_018555335.1 Bifidobacterium sp. SO1
CAGAGTCGGGTGATGCTTGCCGACGAGGTCTCGCATCGTTCGGCGAGTTCCTTGCGAGTCCAGTTTTTGAGGGCGAGAGCCAATGTGATGCGCTCGGGATTGAACTCGCTCATGCTTTCTCACTCCAGTATCAGATGCTGTTTCGGTTCCGTCACAATGATATTATGCGTCGGCATGATCAGTTGCTCCGCAGTGGTTTTGCGAATGAATCGTTCGTTGGCGAACGCCGGCTGTCCGGGGACAAGAGGCAGGCAGAATGCGGTTGGAGCGCCTTCGGGGAAGGAGCCGACGTCGGTGGGCTGACAGACCATGCAATCGAAGCGATTCCGGTATTCGATCCAGATGACGATCAGTTCGATGCCTTCGAGTGGGTAACGGCCTTGCGGTTTGGTCTGGAATTCCGGGAGTGGTTCCTGGCACCATGCTTCGATGCGGTTCTTGTTGTGTCCCGCCGGCGGCAGTGGCCCGTTGAGGGCGAATTTTTTGATGACCCGGATGCTGAGTCGGGTGTCGGGGTCGGTGAGATGGATTCTGTTGGTATGGGGGTCCAAGTTGAGCCAGCCAATATCGGAGGCTTCTATTTTGGTTCTCAGTCCGAGATTGAACAGGTCGGCGTATTGCTTGGTGTATTTGAATCGGCTGACCCCGTAGGTGTCTTCGAGGGTTCTGATCGCCTTGTCCCGGCAGTCGGGGAGATTGGGGACGATTGCCTCGGCGAGTGGGGCGAGGCGTTCTTCGATGAGTTTCATCCAGTCCAACGGTTTCCTCCTTGCAATTTTGAAACCATATGCAATTATAAAACCAAATGAAAATTTACTCCCATTTTTTAATGTCAGCAAGCGCGTCCACACACATATCGGATGCATGTCGCAAGGAGAGCATCAAAAAAACATCCGGACGTGAGGATCTTCCATGAGCGCACCATCGGAAAACACACCCCATGATCGTGCCCCGCCTTGTATAAGACGCATGAGTGCGATGCGGATGAATTCGCCGGGGGTGCCGTTGATGATCGAATCCACGATCCGAGGGATCCGATAAAAAAACATGGACATGGGACGAATGGCGGAACGATTCGACGCAAGCGCGACCATCATGCGACGGCGGTATTTCTCGCCAAGGAAGACAGGTATCCTGTTCGGGCGGGATGAAAGAAGGGGTATGTAAAATTAGTGGTTGAAAAACCAAGACTCAGAATCTATAAGGAAGTTACTCTCCGCTCTGAGTCTTGGTTGGAATTACTCAATGACACAACATCGATTCAACCAAGAATTATACGAAACACGGTTTATGTGGCGTTCAGGAGATAGCAGCGTACGGCTATGCTCTCCTCCTGAGTTGCCCGAACGCTGCTAGTCTTTGGTTGTCCTTACCACCTTCGCACCATAGTTCGATACGAAGTCGGTTATCCATTTGAGGTTGCTGCCGGATTCCAGAGAGTGACGGGATGACATGTCTTTCGCGTATTTCCATGAGGCTTCCCAGCTCGGCATGTCGCCGTGTCGTTTCGCGGCCTGTTCGAGATTGGCTTGGAATACGGCGGGATCAGCGTTGTCTTCAGCAAAGCCCGCCGCCAGATCGTCCTTCTCCTCGTCGCTGAGATTCTCCGTGATCTCATGCAATGCCTGTTCCAGATTGCGGCTCATATAGAACAGGCGATAAGGAGCCTTCCACGCCTCCTCCGTCTTCTTATTCTTTTTGATGCTGCGCTGGAAATTGGTTTTCTTCACGAGTATATCGATGCATCTGCGTTTCTCCTCCAGTTCGGTCAATGTGGCCAAACGGTTCGGAGAGATGATTCCGGTGGGCGAATAAATTCTCCTATCCAATGAGGTGTCTTGAGTCACCAGTGAATCGTCGATGAACGCGCCATCCAGATCGGTCAGATGCGCGACCCATCCCAAGCTCGTTGCCTCCCGTCCTTGCTGTGCCAGGTATTCGTCGACAAGTCCGTCCACCGTCAGACCGACATTCCACCCCGGAATGAAATGATGCTTTCCCTTGAAGTTGTTCGGAAAGAGACGAGCCGTGGTGACATCGCATCTGATCTGGAAATCACCCAGTCGCACCTCGTTCAACAGTTTCTGGAGTGGAGCCGCCAATGCGTTGGCGTCGCTTGTACCCTCCGTGAGAAGCAGCAGGATTCTTCTCTTAGGCATGGATGCCCTCCGTCTTCGTTTTCTTCGGGTGCCCGGCGCGGAACAATGCGTTGGCGAACATGCGGGCGGGTGGAGCCTCATACAGGTCGGGGCCGTCCCATCCAAGATCAACACTGTTGTGATACACGTTGTGCCCGTTGTTCGTTGGTTTGACCTTCGGGCCTTGACTGAACCGGTTGTCCGGATCCACGACCGTGGTTCTCATGCATTTGCTTGGCAGGACCGCGAGAGGATGCTGATTGTGGGCGGTGAAGATCAACTGTCCTCGTATGCCGAAGGCGATCTGTCGGAGCATATCGCCGAGCAGATTCTCGAATACGCCGGAATCCAGTTCGTCGACGGCGACGAGAACGTTCGGATCGTTGTAGACGCGAATGTAGAAGGACAACAGCATGGTGATGCGGATGATGCCCTCCGATTCGTTGCGGAACGGGAACGTCGCGCCGCCACGTGACGACATGACCTCGACCTGCGTGCGACGGTTCCCCTGCTCGTCCGAGGGTGCCGGGCTTTCCTTCAACGACAGGTGCAGGTGCGGGACCAGTGCGGGCAGTAGCAGATTGTACGTGTCGATGATTTCATGGACTCTCGCCAGACGGTCATCCGTCATGAGATTCGGTTCGAGCAGATTCAAAATAATGGTCTGCCCGGTCCGGGTGTCCGTGATCGGCGCGTACTGGTAGCTTGCCATGCTGCTTCGTCTCGTGGTCGACACATACACGTCGTTCGCGGCATATTCCGCCAGACGATTCATCAGTTTGACTGTGGGAAGCACCTTGCCGGTCAGATATTCGACGGTGCGGGACGACAATCCCTTGGACGCCAAGGCGAGTTCCACGAACCGGCTTATCATCAATCCGCCCGCATCATCCTGCCGATGCGACACGGACGAGTAGGGAGCGAACAGGAAGGACATACCATCGAACTGGTTCGCCCGGTCGAAGAACTCGCAGTCGCCTCTGATGTCGTCGACGGACAGAAGGGATCTCCAAACATAGGCCGGGAGTCTTTCGATTTTCCCCGCTACGCGACGGCGGCTCAGAACCGGTCGCCCCATGCGTTTGGGATCATTCCCGATTCGCAGCTCCTCGCCGATCACACGGGCCATGCGATCCTCATGCCCGCCTTCCAACGTTACGGCGTACTCGACATACGACACCATGGCTTCATCCTCGGTCAGACGGTAGAGCGCGGTGATCGTGGCGGTATTCGTATCGGCGTTGACCGCATCCCCGCTGTCTTCGAAGAGCCTGCGTCCTGCGATCAGGCTTCTGAGGATGTCGATCGCGTCGATGATGCAGGTCTTGCCGGACCCGTTCTGCCCGTAGATGCCGGTAACGGAACCTCCGGTTTCCAGATCATCGAACGTAATGATCCCGTGGGATATGTTACGTATCCCATCCAAGGTCAATGCGGTAAGTCTAATCACGGTTCAGCTTCTCTCTATTTTCAGTTTCGGTATTTTATATACCCATTCTAACGCTTTTTGACATGTAGGGCGAATCCAGAGTCGACCCCTTGGCGTCAATCGAGTATTTCTCCGGTGGTTTCGTCCACGTCGTATTCGGGTTCAGGAAACGGCTCCCAGTCGTCATCCTCGTCTTCGGTCGGGTCGTCCGTGTCGATGGCTTCGGTGGTGAACAATGGCCCGTTCGTGAGGATGCGCGGACCGATCTCGTACCTGTCGCCGTTGATGATGGAGAGCAGGTTGCTTTTGCGGTACAGGCTTCGCCCGCGTAGGGTCTCGAACGAGTAGCCGCGTCCCTTCATGTTGGTCTCGCGGATGAGACGGTTCGCGCATTCGGTGTACCCGTTGCTGATCGCTATGGGGCAGTCCCAGTAATGGAAGATCTGCTCGTGGAAGTTGTGGACGGTCTGGGCGAGCGTGCGGAAGCTGTCGTACTGCTTGTCCTCGGGGATATTTCGCTCCCATTCGTCGAACGCCTTCATGGCGTTGTCCTTGGATTGGGGGTTCTCGTCCCATATGTCGAAGAAGTCCTCCTTGAGGTCGAACGCGACGGCCAGCGGGTTGAGTTCGGGATCATCACGCAGGAGCCGGATCTTCATGGCCTCTTCTGCGCTCAGGTCGCGGCGGCGGGTCTTGAGCGTGTACGCGAGGCCGCGTTTCGTGTTGATGCGGCTGCGTTTGCTCATGCCCTGTTGGAGGTCTCGTCGGATCGTGTCGATGGCCTCGTTGGCCTTCATGACGACGTGGAAGTGGTCGATGGCCCAGCGGGCGTTGGGCATGGCCGTGCCGATGCTTTTCTGGAACGGGCGGTACATGTCCGAGCATACCCACAATACCTGCTCGCGGTCGGGCATGCTCATGAAATAGTCGGTCAGCGCCTGTTGGTTGCGGCCTTTGAGCATGTCGTAGAGGGTGCGGTGTTCGAGGTCGGTGATGACGGTGACCTCGCCGATCTTCTTGATCTTGATCTCGTCGATGCCGAGGAACGCGGGCGTCTTGAACCGCAGCCGCCACTCGTAGTCGTGGATGAAGTCCTCGAACACGTTCTTGACCGTCATGTGGGTGAGCGTGTAGTCTTCGGCAACGTCCCTGAACGTGGTGCGCAGGGAGCGTTGCGCGATGTCCGCGTACGCGCGGTCGGTCATCTTGCGTTTCTCGTTCACGTTCGAGAACGTGGGCTGCCACAGGTTGCCGCACAGGCTGCACCGGCGTCGCGGGAACGTGATGACGATGCGGGTCGGCACCCCTCCCATGGGGGTGTCCGCAATGTTCAGGTCGCGTCGCCCGTGACTGTACGTCTTCCCGCCGCACATGGCGCACTCCGGGGGAACCGGGCCGTCGTAGGTCAGGTGGATGGTCTTGCAGCGTTTCCCGTTCTCCATGCCCTCGGAAAAGGACAGGAGGGAGCAGTCGACGATGCCGAACAGGTCCTTGATGATCGAGTCACCGTTCGTCATGGTCACGCTCCGCCTGTTCGATGTACTTCTGGATGTCGGGGATGTCGTAGCGTCGCCTCATCGCGATCTGGTCGTAGACCTGATCGGTGAGCGAGTCGATCGACTGCGGGTCGTTCATGGCCTTCGCGGCGAGTTCTCCCAGATCGTTGCTGACCATGGACACGAGCGCGGACTTGATGATGTTCTTCATGCGCCCGTCGTTGACCACGGACTCCTTCGAATTGGTGGAGTTCGCGATGCGCGTCTGCGTGACGGTATCGGCGGCCACGTAGTCGGATATGCAGTTGACCACGCGGGCTGCGGCGATCACGTTCACGTCGTCTCCCCATGTCTCGTTGAGTTTGGCGACGATGCGTTTCAGGCTGCGGCGTTTGGACGCGCCACCATGACCGCCGCCGGCTCCCATCGGCTTGAGTTCCCGATCCTTGCCGTCGTCGTCTCGGCGCAGACGGTCGATCCGGTAGTCGGAGAGCACGAGTCCCTTGATGTCGATCTGGTCGAGGCCGGTGGAGGCGATGCGGTGCGCGAGGAGCTTGGCGAACCCGTTGAACACCTCGAGGTCAGGTTCCCCGAGGTCGACGATCTGGCTGATGAACGTGTATGCGGAGCAGTAGCGTTTCAGCAGTTTGCGGAACGTGACGAGCCTGTCGCGCTCCGTCTGCTCCTCTTCCATGCGCTGTCGGGCCTGCCGGATGGTCGTCGTGTCATGGTCATGTTCGGCATGGTCGAGCACGTCGGCCCATGTCGCGTAGGCGGTGGTGTGCGCCCGGTACCGGCTCATCCACCGGTCAGCGGGCAGGCTCACCGAGTTGTACAGGCGGCGGCGGTATGTGTCGCGGCCCTTGTCGTCGACGGCTTCCTTGACTGCTTTGTATTGGGCGTCGCGGTATTTGTCGAAGTCGTCCGCCGTGTAGATGTCGGACTGGTCGAGCTGCTGTTTGATCCGGTACACGATGTTCGTGTCCTGCGCCTCGCTCATATGCGCGCCAGTGTCGTATTTGCGGAACGCGTTGACCACGGTGTCGGGGTCGTTCACGAAGTCGAGGACGTACACGCGGTCCTTGCCCGGATAGGTGCGGTTGACGCGCGAGTAGGTCTGCACGATCTCGATGTCGTTGGCTATGGGCTTGTCGATGTACAGGGCGCACAGCTTCGGCTGGTCGAATCCGGTCTGGAACTTGTTCGCGACGATCATCAACCGGTATTGGGGAGTGTCGAACGCGTTCTCGACGCTCTGGTAGCCGAGATCGTTCATGTTCGACTCGGTGTAATCGTATTCGGGGTCGATCTCGGCGAACGGGTTGTCGTTGAGGTATTCGTCGTCGAGCACGCACTTCGACCCGCTCACCTTGTCGGAGAACGCGACCAACGGCTCGCCGGGCACCTTGAATTGCAAATGGGGTTCGATCTTGGACCGGTCGTATTCCGGGTGCGCTTTGAGATACGCGTCGAACGCGTACTTGTAGCGCACCACGGCGGGCCGGCTGGACGTGATGATCATGGCCTTGGCCTGCCCGTCCAGCAACGGGGCGACGTTTCTCATGAAGTGCTCGATGATCAGCTCGGTCTTCGTCATCACGTTCGTCGAGTGCAACGATTTCCACCGGGCGATCACACGCCGGGCGGTCTTCTCGTCCACGAGCCGGTCGGGCGTGTATTCCTCGGCCAGCTTGAACGCGGTCCTATAGGGCATGTACCCGGACAGCGGGTCGATGATGTACCCCTCCTCGATGGCCTGCCGCATCGGATATTTGTGGAACGATTCGGGAATGTTCTGCCCGTTCTTGTCGAGCCTGCCGGAAGGACGGCCGAACAGGGTCTCGGTCTCGGCCTTCGGGGTCGCGGTGAACGCGAAGAACGACACGTTCGCGGGCATCACGTTCGCGGCCTGCATGCGCGTGAAGTACTCCGTCACCATGTCCTCGTCCGTCACGTCGCCGTCCGTCTGCGGCAGGTTCGAGGCGACATCGAGCTTGAGCCGGTTGGAGGCCATGTTCAACGCGCTCTTCAACGCTGCCGCGCTGCTGCCCTCCTGCGCGGAATGCGCCTCGTCGATGATGACCGCGAACCCCTTGCCGGTCAGGTTCCTGTCGCCGGCGATCAGGGGCCATGCGTACAGGAACGTCTGCAACGTGACCACGATGATCTCTCTCCCGTCGGAGAGGGCCTTGGCGACTTGACGGCTCTTCGCCGTGTCGGACGTGCGATGACCCTCCGCGTCGGTGCCGATCTCGGTCACGTAGCCGGGCACGTTCTTCAACTGTCCGATCGTCTTCTTGATGTTCGTGTCCAATGAGAGACGGTCGGTGACGACGATCACGCTGGAGAACACGCCGTTGCCCTTCGCGTCGCGCAGGTCGGCCAGTTCGTGCGCGGTCCATGTGATCGTCTCGGTCTTGCCGGACCCGGCCGAATGCTCGATCAGGTAGCGTTGCCCCACGCCCTTCTCTCTCACGTCGGAGAGCATGCGCGTCACCGCGTCCCACTGGTGGAAGCGGGGGAATATCTGCGTGCGCCGCTCGCGCATCCGCCCGGTCGCGTCCTCCTTTCTGGACACCTCCTCGAACACGAACGACTGGAAGATGTGCAGCCAGTTGTCTCGCCGGCACACCTGCCGCCAGAAGTACGAGGTGCGGTAGTCACCGTCCTCGGCTGGGGGATTGCCGGCGTGCCCGTCCTCGGTGCCGCGGTTGAACGGGAGGAAGCGCGGCGAGTCGCCGGACAGGTCGGTGCACATCCATATCTCGTCCTCGCTGATCGCGAAATGCACCACCGCGCCGCGCTTGTACATCAACAGGTAGTTGCGGCGTTTCGTGCCCGGTTCGATCGGCTTGCGTTCGGTACGGTACTCGTCGATCGCGTCCTCGACGGACTGGGTGAGTTCGGTCTTCACCTCGCCGGTAGCGACCGGTATGCCGTTGACGAAGAACACGAGATCCAACGACTTGCCGCCCTGCGTCTGGTAATGCACCTGCCGCATGACGCGCAGAATGTTCGCGTCGTAATCCCGTTTCGCGTTCGGGATGCGCGGATCGGACGGATAGGATGCGGAACCCTTGATCGTCTGATAGCCGGCGTACGGGAACCCGTTGCGAAGCACGTTGATCGTGCCGTCCGTCTCCAACGCGCGCACCAGTTGCAACCGCAGGTTGTTCTCCCAGTTCGCGCCCTGCATGCGTTCCATTTTCTCCAGCTTCTCCGGGACTGTCGCCCGCTGGAATTCGATGAAGTCCGGCCAATACAATGCGGTCTGCGGGTCGAAACCCTCATCCGTCTGGCTCACGCGCCAATCGGAATCATCCAAGCCGGCCAGCATGCGGGTCAGATACCCCTCGAAATGCCTCTCCCTGTGCAGGTCGTCGTTCACGCTCATGCCATCGCTCCCTTCGTGCAGTCGATTCGGCCCGTCACCGCCGCGTGAATCAGGCTCCGCCGGTATTCTTCAAGTTTGCCGATGATCTGGTTCTGACGGTCGATCGCATCATCCACCGCAGCACACTGACAATCAAGATAGGTCGCAATCTCAACCTGCTCATCGTATGAAGGAACCGGAATTGAGAAGTTATTGATGAGAGCGGAACTGAGGTTCGGCTGCCCGGATCCTACGGCTGCTTCCCGGATGGGCACATAGATGGCGCGTAAAGCCATCCAAAGATAGTCTTTCAGAATCCCGTTCAAAGATGTGAAGGCCACGCACGCCTGATTGATGGCGGCATCCACGCCGAGGCAGCCCGTGGTGCCACGGGTCTTCCCCTGCCCGTACATGGCCATCAACAGTGTTCCCTTGGGGAACAGTTTCGCGGAGGAATTGGCCAGTCCAAGATCGGTGATGCGTTCTTCGGTGTCCAGCACATATCCGCCGTTAAGCTCGCCTGTCTTCACCCATGGAATATCGCCATCCCAGTATTCGGCGTGGTCGCGGCTGGGAGTGCCGCCGCTCGCCAGCTTCGCCACGAACTTGATGCGTTTGGCCTCCCATGTCGCCGGCATCATGCCAATCCAGCCGATGCGGCTGTCCTTCATAGGTGCATTCGGGTCGAGTCCCTTGGTCACGGTCTTGGTGATGACCGCGCGACGGTACTCCTCCAGCTTGCCGATCGCTTCACGATGCCGAGCGATCGCCTCGTCGATGGGAGTGCAATGGGCATCCAGATAAGAGACGATGGCACGGCGAACCTCAACAGGCGGCAGTATGACGTACGTTTCCTTGAGATTGCCGCCGTTGACGTGAAACACCTTGACATCAACCAAATCCCTACGAAGCTGATAGCGCCATTCATCGGTAAGGAACTGGTAGGCAAGGAACTTATTATCAGGACATCCATCATTTGGCGACAGAAGAATAGTGTCGCCTCCGGCGTAGGCTCCGGTTTCCGTATCAAGATAAATGCAATCCCCGCATCCTTGCAGATCCTCGGATGTGCAAGCGAAGATGAAGGATCCGGATTTTGCCGTCTTCGCGTTCGTCGGAACCTTGTCCACCGCGATGTTGCGAATCAGCTCAGGTTTGATAGTCACGCCGGTGTTCGTCTTCGAATGGACCTGCCCGTAGTTAATGACCCGAGCGCCTTCGTCGGTCAGATCCGCTTTGGTGACGGTCATGCCCTTGCTGAACGTGAACAGTGCCTTGAGTGGTTTCATCTCCCAGCCGTCCGGGATTACGCCGAACCAGTCGACATTGTGGATTTCCTCTCGCGTTCTCATTTGAGGAATCCCTTCATGAACGATTCGACCCCGTCTTCCAGTTCAAGGATTTCATTGGCGATCTCCTTGGGGTCGCGTGGCTGCTCGTACTGGTAGAAGTAGCGGTTGAAGCTGATGGACGTGCCCACCGCGCCTACGCCGTCGTCCTGCAATGGTCCGGAGTCCTTCACGTTCGGGTCGATGCTGGTTTCAGGCGCGTAGGGAAGCACCTCCGTGCGCATGTACTGGTCGAATTCCATTCCGTAGGGAATGTTCTCCTTGTCGTTGAGTTCGGGATCGTAGATCGTGTTGCCCTTGTCGTCCACGGCGATGGGAGCTTCGGGATCACGCATGCCGAACACGGTGGTGATGGCCTTGTGCAGTTGCGATTTCGGCGGTTTTGGCTTGTCCATGAGCTTGCCGAGTTCGTTGACGGCCGTGGCTGCCCATTGGTAGTCGTGGGTCTCGCCGTCATGTTCCGTCATCCAGTCGCGGATGATCCGCCGGTTTGCTTCGTCGGTCTTGCCCATGGGCTTCGATACCGCGAACAGTTCGTCCGTGCGCTCCGCGTCCACGGTGATGCGCATGTGCAGTGGCTGGCGGGTTGCGATCTGTCGGAACATGAACTCTTCGGCCGGGACGATCACGCTGTCGCCGTGGTCGTGGCCGTCGATGTAGGTGCGGGTGATCCAGTCGATCTGTTCGTCGCTGATCTCGTAGCGCTTGTTTCCAAGGTTCCGTTTCAACGGGACGCGTTTCGAGGACGCGTCGATGAGCTGGATCATGCCCTTGCGGCCTTCTGGCTTCTTGTTGGACAGTATCCAGATGTACGTGCTGATGCCGGTGCGGAAGAATATTTCCGTGGGCAGTTTCACGATGCAGTCGATGTAGTCCTTCTCGAACAGCCAACGTCGGATGTTCGACGGGCCGGAACCGGCGTCACCGTTGAACAGGGGCGAACCGGACAATACGATCGCGGCCTTGCCACCGCCCTCTTCGACCGGCTTGAGTTTTGCGGCGACGTTCTGGATGAACAGCATCGAACCGTCGCCGATCGCTGGCAGACCGGCTCCAAACCGGCCCTTGAACCCGTAGGACGCCTCCTTGCGCACCGCATCCTCCTCGACCTTCCATTCCTTGCCGTACGGTGGATTGGTCAGCTGGTAGTGGAACGTCTTGCCCTCGAATCGGTCATCGGACAGGGTGTCGCCCTGCATGATGTGCTCCGAAAGATCCTTCATTCGGTCGAAACGGTCCTGACCCTTGGCGCTCACGTTGCGCAGCAGCAGATTGGTCTTGCCAACGGCCCAGGTCACTCCCTCGCGTTCCTGACCGTAGGGGACGATGGACGCGGATACCTTGCCGGGATTGCGTTCCTTCCATTCGTCGAGCAGGTCAAGGGCGTCGCTGATGAACCCGCAGGTTCCGCACGTTCCGTCGTACAGGGAACGAACCGAGCCGTCATTCGAGTTCAGGAACGCGTCCTCGTTGGCGAACACGAGGCTGACCGCGAGACGAACCACGTCGCGCGGGGTCATGAAGTCCTCCGCACCCTGCGCGATTTCCTCGCCGTAGCGTTGGATCAGATGCTCGTAGATGTCGCTCATCATACGGTCAGACACGGTTTCGGGACTCAGGTCGAAACCGGCGAATCGCATGCACACCTCGTGTAGCATGCCCTCGTCCTGAAGGTCCTGACAGGTCTCGCGGATCTTGAACCGGGTGAGGATGTCACGCGCGTTGGGACTGAACCCATCCACGTAGGTCATGAGCGCATCGAGGGTGTTGTTCACGCCGAGATCGTTGAGACGGAAACTGGAGATGTTGTAGAACGATTTGCCGGAATACTCGCAGTACGCCTCGTTCTCCAGCCCCCAGTCCTTTCCGTGCTGTTCGTACGCCTTGCACACGGCGTCACGGGTGGGTTCCAACGCGCATTCCAGACGACGCAGCAACGCGAACGGCAGGATCAGCTTGTTGTAGTCGGCGGGACGGATCACGTCTCGAACCCAGTCCGCAATGCTCCAGATCTCTCCCACGTAGTCGAATGTCGTCTTCGGTTCACCCATTGCCTGCACCTTTCCTTTCAACCAGAAAGTTTACAAACAAACACAGACCATCCAACCAAAGATTTTACAAATGACCCTCGTGTGGATAACTCAATCTTCAACCACTAAAATAGACAAAAACCAACCAACTAATTTACATACCCAAAAAAACATGGACATGGGACGAATGGCGGAACGATTCGACGCAAGCGCGACCATCATGCGACGGCGGTATTTCTCGCCAAGGAAGACAGGTATCCTGTTCGGGCGGGATGAAAGAAGGAGAATTGTCATGGCGAAACCGGGCGACCGCGAACTGGAGCGGATGCGCGAGGAATACCGGCTCAAAACGGAACGAGACGAACGTATATCCCGACTCGCATTGCAATGCCGGATGAGACGAAAGACGAAGAAAGATGCCACCTCCGCAGACCATTGACATCTTGGAATTTCCGCAGAGCGACTGGCATTCGAGGAGGAAAACCACTATGATGACTGGCATATAAGGGCTGGCCGGAAACGGGTGGTCCTCGACTCGGGCGGGGTATATCCTCGCCCTATTTTTTCTCCTGCACAGGCATCATATCGGTCATTCCCCGCCATCCTCATCGGCGGCCTGATTTCGTGTTGCCGTGGCATCGGCGTGACGTTTCGCGGCGACGATCATGCCCAGTCGGATGAATTCGTCCGGCGGGGTCAGGCCGTTCCGGCGCATGTATTCCGCAAACTCCTCCTTGGATTCGAACCTCATTCCCGTCGTCTCCTATGGTCGGTTAATTGGAACGTTCCTCTATGTTCCGCACGTTTGTCATTCGATACTATCTCGATGCGAACGGACGCATAAACTGACGGTATGAAGCCATCGAAACAGACGCACGACATGCAGGGCCTGCGCGCCGCCCTGTTCAAGGCGCGTGAGCATCATGCGGATGATCCGGAGACGCTGAAGCGCATCGAAGCCCGATTCACGCGGTGGAATCGTCTGCATGTCGCGATCCGTCAGGCGGCGAACGCGCATGATCTGACCTTGACCGAATATGATTGCCGGCCGGACGTGGGGGAGACGATACGACTATATGCGCCGCAGGGTTCCCGTTCCGCGCTGATCGCGAACCGGTCTCATGCGGTGGTCTTCTCCTTGGATGAGCCGGGACACTCGTCATGTTCGGCGACCTTGTATCGCGCCGACAGCGCATACGATACCGAGGTGAACCTGTTGAATCGGATCATCCGTCAATGGTTGTTGCGCGGCGTGCGCCCGTCGTTGAAACCGGCACTGGTGGGTCAATTCCCGACATTGTAAGGAGCATGAATATGGGGTATCCGTGGGGGCCTGAGAACTGGCCGACGATCGAACGGCTGGAACCGGATGCGGAAAGATTGGGCGACGCGTTCTGGAGCGAGTATCACCGGCTGGTCGAACAGCGGCGGGCGGAACTGGATCGTGAGGCGCGGTCCCGGCCGATCATCGTGAACCTGACCGTCAACGGCAGCATGAGCATCGAACAGGTCAAACAGGCGGCCCGAAAGGCGGCGGAGACGGCCGTCCATGAGGCAGACGAACCGTACCTGTCGGAGGGTGAGCAGACGGATCTGCTTGGCATGGCGTTCGCCCGCGCGCTACGCTCGGTCGGCGAGCTGGAACCGGATGAGGACATGGAACGGTTCATGCAGGACCTGTTCGATGTGCTCGAACACAGGGTGATCCATAAGGCCGATAACCACGAGAACCCGTTCACGAAAAACGTGTGAGGGAGTCAGATCAGATAAGTGGTTTTGACAGTATAAACAGGTTTTGACCGATCCCTATATGCTTCCCGTTCAGGTGGTCCCTTCCGAAAGCTACGCGGGAAATACCAATCGATTCCGGTGATAGGAGAAGGAGTTCTGGTCAACGGCGACAATCCGATCCGATACTCTGCTTGACCGACATACTTGATCATTAGAAGATGGGTTGTCAAGACCACGTTGGTCATGTCAAGCGGATCCTGCAACAGAATTGGTAGCGTTCGGATTTTATCTTGAAAGTATCCGTGGTTGTCACTCCAATCGAGATTCGCGGCGATACCGTCAAGCATTTTCGGAGTGAAAGAATCCAACCCGTTACAGAGGAGATCCAACAGCATTTCCGCGTCGGATCGTCCGTTCCTGGTTTTTTGAAGGACAAATGGAGCATGGAATCGAAGCCCACACAGATGCGCGAAATTGTCGGGATTCCAACGAATAAGGAATTGTGGCCCATTGTCGTCACAGATGATGTATTGGAGTCTACCGCTGAGTCTGCGTTTGTAGGAGACGGCCAGCGGCTCCGCCATGCGTAGGGCTTTCGTCATCTCTTTCAGATGCCGTCCCCGCGCGTTTGTCACCATTGATCCTTTCATGTCCTCAATGCAGTGCGGGCCGGGTCTTTCGGCCCGGCCCGTCGTGGATCCGGTTAATAACGCCTCCGCTGGACGACATCCCTTGCGGGGTGTCAGGGTCAGCCTCGGGTGCCGTAGTGGCCCCGTTTCGCCCGGCTGCTGGACTAGAACGCCTCTTCGTGCGGTTTTCCGATGAACCATATGGTTCATGACGTTCACGGCGGATCGGATCCCTGTCAAGCCTTTGCTCTTCAGACTTCTCTTTGGAACGGGAGAAAGAGAAAACCAAAGGTAACCCCTACTTTAATCGGATCAGTCCGTCGAATCCACTGGTATCCGGGATATGGAATTCGGATGATCGAAAAACGAATCTCACACGATCTTGTGCGGTCGGATCGTTTCGGACGCATGGCATCGGATAGGATCAACGACGAAAGGATGATCGACCATGACGACACTACTGCTCACCGCCCGTGACCTGCATGACGATGACAGGGACATTACGGATGGCTGCGTGGCCGCCGTCACTGTGACCGGCGTCGACACTGGGCATGTCGGCTTCGAGATCGGCATCGCACCGGACATCGCGAAACTGCTCAACCATGTGAAGGATACGCCGCTCACCGAGGATGATCCAAACGGAGAGCATCTGCTGTACGACCGGTACGAAATGTTCGAAAATCCGACGGACATGCCGGAATCCGCAATGCCACTGCTCGTCATCCAACTCACCGACTTGGAGAACGGAGCCATGTCAATGGAATACTCGTTCATGGACGATCTGGAGCCTGATGCGATACAGGGAGCGCATACGATCATGGACATGCTGACAAGAGGGTCGAAGGATAGCCAGTGAGTGAGAAGCTGGCAGTGGATGACACCATCCAAGAATGGTGGCGGGGACAACGGGCCGATGAATTGAATAGCATCCAAGCAAACGTGTTGTATTGCGATTCCAGATATTCAGGCGTTCTCACGTTTCACTCGAACGCACGTGAACTCTGTCTTGAGACGACGGAAATAAGCCTCCGTCTCGGACGGGTATCAGAGACGGGTCTGATTAAACCCGGCACCTATCTAGGGGGAGATATCCCGGTCGTTCGAATGATTGGGCTGCCGGATGCTGTTTTCTGGCATGGCAGATTCCTAGAGGAGCTGATCGGCGTGAAAGTGACCGCCATGATACGGAACATTCGCCGCCATGGCGTTCTTGCCTTGCATGACGACCAACTGACATTGGGCAAAGACCGAACACCCGTGTTCCTACGTGACAGGCATGGGTTCGCCCAGCTTGAGAATGACGTGGCTGATATCCGATGGAATGCCCGTCATGGCAACGGTTTCCACTCATTCAAGACCGGTTTCGCCATGCGTGATCGAGACCATAATCCGATTCGAATCGAATACGGGAGCCTGAAACCATGCCCGTTCTGCGGAGGCAACGATCTTGCAATGGAACCAGTGGAACCGGATTGGTTCGATGATGGGGACGACGAGGAAACGTCACGGTATCAGGTCCGCTGCTCCTGTGGAATCGAAGTGGCTGGTACGGAGTATGAAGGTGCCGGCGTGACTGCCACTCGCCGGGCGGCTCGAAGTGCCGCATACCGTTGGAACAGACGTGCGGCATGATTGATTTGTATTCGTTCCAGTCATGGCCGTTGATCGAACGATCGTTTACGGAGTATGGTGGGTATACGCCGAGCATGATCGGCGCTCGCGCGGATTGTGTTCGGTCGGATGGTGATGCGGAGTGGTGGGATTCGCTTCAGCCCGCCTACGAGTGGCTGAAGACCGAGATGGTCGCGGCCGGTCTGCACCGTCCTTCGTCGGATGCGACGCCCGTGTGGGCGTGGGCGCAATGGGTCGACGATAAGGGGATGGTGCGGCATCGGCCCGATCGGCGGAGCAGATGGTTCCGTGAAGGCTATGAGGACTGTGATCTGATCCATTTAAGGGTTGATCCGCGGCGGTGCCTGTTCACCCGTTTCGATGCGTTCAACATGGTGATCAACGACTGGCCGACCCCGCCGTTGGAGGCGCATGATTGGGATGATGCGACGTACGACCGGTGGCTGGACGAACACTGGGATGAGCCGACCGACGAGCGACGCAAGCTATGGCATGAGAACGTGATCGTCCCGTATGATGATCTGCCGCATGAGTGGGTTCAGGCGACGTTGTGGACGATCCGGCCGGAGGACGTGAAACAGGTTTGGAAACGTTGACTCTAGATATAGGAATGCCTCCGGCTGATTCGGCTCGGAGGCATTCCTATAGCCTGACTTACTGTTCGTGAGTTACTTAGCCCAAAGCGTGAGGTCAACCATCGTCATGAGAATCGGGCATTTCTGACCTGCGAGCAGATAGTCCAGCATGACGCGATGAATGCTGTCGTTGATCTGATTCAACGGGTCATGTCCATGAATCTTGCGCAACGCCCATGCGACGTTGACTGCGATCTCGGACGGGTTCACGCCCCTCTTGTACAGTGCGACTGCGATATCTTCGGCGAGCGTGATGTTCTTGTCGCGGGTGATGATGTAGAACAGGTCGTTCACGTTGTAGGCGGCGAGATTGTCGGCGTTAATGGTGGTCATTGGTTCCTCCTTGTTTTGGTTGGCGGGTATCTCCCACCACTCTTTTCTGTGGACAGTATGTTCGAGGTTGCGTGTGATCGTGCATGGCGTTACATAGTCTTGCATGGTCGCGCGTTCGTCCGCCCGCTTTTCCTAGGAGCGGGTTGTGTGGGACCGGGAATGCTTCCTTCCAAGGGAGTGGAAGCCTCCCGCCTCGTTCTTCGTGAGCGTCAGAACCCTGACGTTCACCGGCTCCACTGCGTGAGCCTCCATCCCCTTCGCGTAGACAACCGAGTCGGGGACTGCTTTCCTCATGATGTTGCCGGCACCGTTGACGTCGGCGTTGATGAGTGTTCCGTTCTTGCTCCGGTAAAGACCGCGTTTGATCCGCTTGCCGGAATAGTGGGAAGGATTATCATGCGCACCGTACACTCCGATCGGGTCACGGTCAAGAAACGACGCTTGCGACGTATAGGATTCCTCGACCTCGGTGACGGGAATGCCGAGTTCGTTGAGCTTGTCCGTCAGCAGGTTCAGTATTCTCCGATACGGCAGTTGGACGAACTGTTGGTTGGTTTTCCGTCCCATGTTCGCGTTTTGCTTCCAATCAGCATTCCATCCGACGATCACGCGGGAAATGTTGATGGAACTGAGGTAATTCGCGACCGTGGTAGTGAGGTTGCCGATCAGCCAGTCCATTTGGTGTTTGCGTTTCAGGGAAGCCTTGCGCATGCGTTTCGTCCACTCGTAGGCGCGCGGGTCTTGGGTCAGGTTGTCGTTGTGGTTCTCCTTCCGGCATTGTTCGATGCACTTGTACCGGTCGTTCGGGAACACATACCGGTCGGATTGCAGCGTCTTGTCCTTGGCGATGATCTTGTTCCACCACTGGTTCACGGCTTTGAACGGTCCGCCCTTGACGATGAACGGGCTGATCTTGGCATCGTTGACGTACACGGCCATGATGTTGTCCACGCCCAAGTCGATGGACGCGTACCGGCCGTTGTCGGGCACCCACTCGTATGGGAGTGGTTCCTCCTTGTAGACCACGTGGATGCGATACCCGGCTCCGACCGGTTGGATGCGGATCATGGTCACGTCGCGTACGCGAGTATACACGTGCAAATCCAGATCCTTGGGGCAGATGGTCTGCTCCCACAGGTTGAGATCGGCACGCCATACCGGATGCTTGGCGATCGTATCCCTTGGGAACGTGATCGTATGCTCGCCCTGCTTGTCGAGATAGCCGGGTATCCGCACTCGGGTGATCTGCTTGGGAAGTTTGCCCGCCTTGCGTTTCCGGTTCAACATGAAGAACGATTTGAAACAACGACCAACCTCCTGCACGACCTCGCCGGCGATCTTCGCCGGCAACGCCCGGTAATCCGGATTATCGTCATGCACGAAGTTCACCCGCTGCGTCTGCCATGTGATCATCTTCGCCTCATTGTCGAAGAAGCGTTGCCGATGATCGTACAGGCACGCGTTGTACAGGTTCTTCACCAGATGACACAGTTCACCATATTGGACGGGACTGTCTCATTAAGTGTGTAACTGGCGGGTTTTCATTTGTCAGTTCCTGTCGTCCGGCCAGCGGTCGGCGAAGGTGATGGCGAACGCGTTCAACGCGGGTTTCCATCGTGTTGTCCATCGTACCTGTCCCTTGCCGGTCGGGTCCAATGACCTGACGGTCAGGTACAGGCACTTCAACGCGGCCCGCTCGTCCGGGAAGTGGCCACGCGCCCTGATCGAACGACGGAACCTCGCGTTGAGGCTCTCGATCGCGTTCGTCGAGCAGATCACCCGACGGATCTCCACGTCGTAGTCGAGGAACGGGACGAACCGGTCCCACGCACTCATCCACAGACCCCTGATGGCGGGATATTTGGACGTCCATTTGTCGAGCATCTCGTCGCGCGCCCGTTCCGCCGCAGCTTCGTTGACGGCCGTGTAGATCGGCCTGAGATCGTTGCCGATGGCGCTCCAGTCCCTCTTCGACGCGTACCGGTACGTGTTGCGCAGCAGGTGGATGACGCATGTCTGCACGACGGCTTTGGGCCAGACCACGCCGACCGCGTCGGGCAGGCCCTTCAACCCGTCGCAGATCAGGAAGAACACGTCCCCGACCCCGCGGTTCTTCAATTCGGTGAGCACCGCAAGCCAGTGCCTGGCGCCCTCGGCGGCCGGAGACCCCCAGATGCCCAGCACGTCCCGGTTGCCCTCCAGGTCCACGCCGATCGCCGCGTAGAACGCGCGGTTGGCGACCTGGCCGTCACGCACCTTGACATGGACCGCGTCGATGAACACCGCCGCGTACACCGGATCCAGAGGGCGCGTGGACCATTCGTTCATCTGATCGACCACCTTTTCGGTGATGCGGCTTATGGTCTCCTTGGAGACCTGTGCGGCGTAGATCTCCTTGAAGTGGGCGCTGATCTCACCGGTCGTGAGCCCCTTGGCGTACAGGGAGAGCACAACCTCGTCCACGTCGTTCAGGCGGCGTTGCCGCTTTCTGACGATGACGGGCTCGAACGAGCCGTCCCGGTCCCGGGGCACCTCGATCCGCACCGGACCGACCGCATCGGTCACGACCGTTTTGGCGGTCGTCCCGTTACGCGTGTTCGCGGCACGCCCCTCCACGCTTTTCTCGTGCTTCCCGCGTCCGAGGTGCTCGGTCATCTCCTCGTCCAGGGCGGTCTCCAGCACGGTCCTGGTGAACTGCTTCAGCAGGCCGTCCGGGCCGGTCAGGTCGAGGCCCTGCTCCCTGGCGCGGCGGATCATCTCCAACGCGAGCTCCCGCTCGGCCGGGGACGATTCCCTTATACCGCGTTTCCCTGGTTTCTTCGCCGCGGCTTCCTTGCCGGCGGTTGTCTTCGCTGTCATGGCTTCCATTGTCTCAATCGGCGTGCTCATCACAGGCCCTTTCCCGCCGGCCTCACGACCGGCGATCGAAGCCAGTTACACACTTTCCGAGACAGTCCCTATTGGACGGCATTGGGATCATCGGGACGAACATACGTGGTCTCGTCACGAGTCAACCAACGCTCAGAACCCATGATCCTCCCCCCTCCTTCCCGATAGGAAAACAACGATCACCCATGCCAAGGTGATCCCAACATACACCATGAAACAACAGACGATTCACGCGACCGCACAATCACATCCAACAGGACGACAACATGAAAGAAAACACACGAACATATCAGAAAAACCAAAAACCAGTCACAACACTTAGGTATACCGGACAATTCTTTTCGGACTGGTTCATGCGTTGACGATCGGCTTGCAATCGGCTGTCCAGATACTTGTCAACATCGAAGTCTGGGGGAACTCGAAGATCGTTTTGAGATCGACTTCGATCCCCATACGATACGTTCAGTTCGTTGACCGGATCGCGACGGCCTGAAGAGTACAGGTCGCCTTCCCATTTCACGGACAGTGAGTCGATGCGAGTCTTGCCCTTGTACAGGTCGACGTACACGCTTTGTCGCAGTTCGTCACACACCGACGTGAACGTGTCATAAAAGTAGTGGACCTGCACATGATAGGTTTCCTCATATGGGGTTTCGTTGTTGTTTTCGCCAGTCATTGGCTACTCTTTGTTTGTTTTTCTCATGTGAACATTGATAGATGCCGGACAGTTTCTTGTTCCTGTGAAAATGGGAACGCCTCCGAACTTTTGTCCGGAGGCATTCGTGCCGTCAGTTGGCATAAGCGTTGATAATTGTCGCCTCAAGATAGGTCGCTGTCACCGGAATGGTGTCATGTGCGTTTCACCGCCCAATCGCCGTCTGTCCGGTTTCGGATGATTTGCGATTGGGGGATAATGAGTTCGTCCCGTTCGATGAGCGTACTGAGGATGAAACGTTCCGCCGTGCCCTCGCAGCAGAACAG
>NZ_JAFEJR010000028.1:0-18990 GCF_018555335.1 Bifidobacterium sp. SO1
GAGGAAGACCCTCGGATTCAGGAAACCATCCGAAGCCATCCTCGACCTGATCAACGAGGCATGATACGATCACACAACCAAATTAACCAGCAACACGGGTGTTGCAACCACCACTAGAATCCGCCCATCGCATTCACGAAGAAGCGAACGTTGTTCGTAAGACCGGAAGGTGCGATGATGAATCGGAAGTCCCGGAGTGAGAACCTCCGCACGCGTGCTGGCCGTAGGGCTGGCGTGGACTTCGCGTCGCCGTACCTACGTCGTGGCGTCGCGTCGGTGGTGACTGTCGCTTTGTCGCTGACCTGCATGGTGCCGTCCGCATACGCGCAGAATGATAGCGTTCTCAATTCGATCAACGGTTCCGGCGTGACCGTCATCTCCAACGGCAAGGTCGTGACCGATAATACGGTCGTGTCCGCCGCGGAATCGCTCGCGCAGCAGCGTGCGACCGTGACGGTCGACACCGAGACGACCGGTACCGATGCAGCTGATGCGGCCGGCAGCGCAAACCAGACCGGCGCGAACGGTGCGACCGATACCTCTCATCCGAACGATGCGGCCGGCAACTCGGCTCAGACCGATACGACCGCAAATAACGCCGCGGGTAACGCGAACCAGACCGGCGCGAACGGTTCGTTCGGCAATGACAGTAATACTGTATTCACGAACGACAACGTCTTCGATTCCGGCAACGGTCTGACCGGCGGTGATGCGAAAACCGTGCAGACCAACGATGCCGCCGATTCCGCCAACACCTCTCATACGGCTGACGGCGATGCTGCGTCCAGCGACGCCGCGGCCGGCACCCAGTCCGCCGGCACCGCCGATCAGAATAATGACGATACCCAGTCCTCGTCCGATGTGACCGACCAATCCAGCGCGTCTGATGGCTCCGCGGCAGCCGATGCTCCGGTCGCCCAGGCCGACGCTACCACCACCCTCGGCGGCCGCGACTTCGCAGGCCAGGTCACCAAGGAAATCGCCGGCAAAACCTACATCCTCATCGGCAACGAACAGCAGCTGCGCGCGATCGGCGTCGTCAAGAAAGTCGTTGGCACGACGAGGACGTATGCCAAGGTCATCGGCGGCACCGTCTATCAGGTCCCGCAGATTCTGAAAAACACCGGCACCCTGGTGTCGCCGAAGCTTGAGTGGGTCGACAACGGCGACGAATCGGTCGCCTACGCCGGTGACGCGGACCTCGCCGTCGACCAGACCCTGCACAACGCCGACTTCAGCGACCATGACGGCGGCGGCATCCTCGTCGGCGACAAGCGCATCAAGTACTTCGTCAAGGATGCCGACGGCAACCGCCATGACGTCACCGACCAGACCTACGGTCCCAACACCGGTCTCGAATATGCCCCCGACCAGAACTACATCATCTTCCGTGACATCGATCTGAGTTCCAACGCAGCGGACCCGACCAACACCAACTGGACGCCGCTCATGTTCTCCGGCACCATGTTTGGCGCCGTCGCCGCAGACGGTGCCGCCGCAGGCGACCTGTGGAACATGTTCGATAATAATGGCACGAATAACGGCGTGAGCGTCAACTCTACCGCAGGCAAGCCGACCATCTCCAAAGTGGTGGTGGATCAGCCGGCCGGCAAGCTCAACGTCAACGATCAACAGGGCATCGGCTTTTTCGCCACAATCGCCAGCAAGACGAGCATCACCCAGATCAACGCCGAGAAAGGCGGGCTCAGCAGTCTCGGCACCGTCACTGTTGCCAATCTCGCGCTCAGCGACGTCTCGGTGTCGAACAAGGCCACCACGGCGGAAACCGACTTCTCGCTGATCGGCCTGATCCTCACTGTGGTCACCGCCGCGTTGAAGGTGTTGGGGCTCGACCTCGATGGTCTGGTCGGCGCGGTGAAAAAGGATCCGTCGAACTTCGCGACCGGCGCGTTCGTCGGCCGCGTGTCCGGCGACGTGGTCATCCGCGACTGCGACGTCCGCAACGCCTCTGTTTCCAACGTCAAGGCCATGACCGGCGGTTTCGTCGGATACATGGAGGGCGCCACCCAGTACGAGTTCATCTCGAAGCTTCTCGGAAGCATCCTCGATGCCGTTGCCGCCCTGTTGAACCTCATCCCGTTCCTCGGTCTCGGCGATCTCATTACCTTCCTCGAGGACCTGATCGGGCTGGACAAACTCATCCCCGTCGGCTATTACAACCCCCTGATCGAGAACAGCTCGGTGAACGGGTTCAAGAGCGACGTGACGCTCGGCAACGACGATTCCAAGTACGCCGGCGGTTTCGCCGGTTACCTGGAAGGCGCAATCGTCACCGGTTCCTCCGTGCACAGCGTCCAGCCGTTCACCGTGAAGGCCAAGGAATATGCCGGAGGCTTCGCCGGATTGGCCCGCAACGGCGAGATCGGAGGTTTGCTGCAGAACCTCGGCGTGGAACTCCTTGCCGTGTTGCGTCCGCAGAGCCTCATCGAAGGTTCGGTGATGGAGACCTCAGGAGGCGCATCCGTGTCCGCGGACAAGTACGCCGGCGGTTTCGTCGGAGCGATGGCCTCCTCCTATGCGGTCAACGACGAAATCGGCGTGAAGCTCAACGGACCCGTCACGGTCACGACGACGGATTCCTACGCCGGCGGATTCACTGGCAATGCGAGTATCGGCTGGGGGCTGGAGCTCGGTAGCGAAGTGGATGACGGCGACTCGTCCAGCGGCGGCAGCTCGCTGCTTTCCAACGTGAAGAAAGTGGTCAGCAACCTGCTCGAGGGCAAGTGGCTGGGACAGTCGAACGCCGGCGATCTGCTCAGTCTGGTCGGTGTCTCCCCATCCCATATCCTCGGTGCGCAGATCAACAGCGACGGCATGACCGTGACCGCCGGCGGTTCGTACGCTGGTGGCGTGCTCGGCGCCGGTTCGGGCACCATCATCGCTTCCTCGTCCGCCGACAACCTCAAGCAGCTCTCCTTCTGGAAGCATGGCACGGCTCCGGCCTCCCCGAGCGAGCAGGCCGTGCGTGTCATCGGTCTGAAGACGATCCAGGCGGCGTCCTCGTATGCGGGCGGCGTCACCGGCGTGGTGCGCCCTGCCACCGTGGCCTCGCTGCTCGGCGACACGCTCGGTCTCAACGACATCGGTGATTGGCTTGGTAAAGACGACGAGTTCGCCTCGTTCCTGCTGGGCGACATCACCGTGATCGGCGTGGACGACGAGACCGGTCTGACCGTGTCCGCAGGCGAATACTATGCAGGCGGCATCATCGGCTGCGCCTCTGGCGGTTCCGCACAGGATGTGAACCTGACGAACCTGGGATCCGTCACCGCCAAGGGCAGCGCCGGCGGCTTCGCCGGATTCACCGGTCCGGGAGACGCAGTCGGCGCCAGCAAGGTCAACCTGCTCGGCCTCATCCAGATCTCCGGCCTGCTCTCCGTTGCCCAGTACTCCTCTGTCACGGTCAATCGGTCCAACGTCACCGGCGTCACTTCGGGATTCACCGTCAAGGCCACCGGCCACAACGAGAACAACGAGACCAACGACTACGGCGCCGGCGGCTTCTACGGACGGGCTAACAGCACCAAGACCATTGATTCGCATGTACGCGCGTTGAAGGCCGTCACCGCCGACACGACGACCTCCGACGGCATCGCCGGCGGATTCGTCGGCATGTCCACCACAGGCGGCCTCGCCGAAGCGGTGGACGACTCCAAGGACACGTCCATCTTCGGCTCGTTGATCAGCGTCGACGGCCTGCTCGGCGCGGTACCGTACCTTATTCCGAGCTACCTGTACACGACCGTGACCTATGTCAACGGAGGCTATGTCGAAGCCGATGTGGCGGGCGGCTTCGCCGGCGACTTCCAGAGTGGCTACCTCAACCATGTCACCGACGCGCAACGCAAGGACGATGCGACGCTCGACGACGAGGTGGCCAAGGCGAAGGCCGCCCCGTACGCGGTCATCAACATTGACCATGTGACCGGTGGCGCATACGCCGGCGGCTTCGGCGGCAGGGTCGTCTCCGGCGCGCTCGCCTCCGCGGGCAAGGGCGGTCTGAGCATCCTCGGCAAGATCGGCGGAGTGAGCATCTCCAGTCTGCTCTCGCTCGCGCAGGTGTATGTTCCGTTCGTGCTGTACGCGGGTGTCCACACCGATGAGGAGACCTTCAAGGCCGCCGGCGGCGTGACGGACAAAAATGCGGATTACGGTCTGGTCGTCGAGGCCCGGCAGCTTCGCGACGGCGACTCGAACTCCGGTTCGGCCGGTGGTTTCGCCGGTTACGTGTCCGCGGCGCAGATCAGCTCCTCGTCGGTCACGCAGTTACGCCATACCGCGGTCGAGGCTCCCAAGAATCTGGAGACCACGGACGCCGATGAGATCGCCGACACGTATCTGAACGATGGCAAGAGTTCGTATGCGGTGGACGCCGCGCGGTACGCGGGCGGCTACATCGGCCGTGTAGATCTGGGTTCGGCCGCCGGCGTGGGCAAGAGCATCAACATCCTGGGCGGCGCGATCAATCTGACCGATTTGGTCAGCGCGTTGAACGTAATCGTGTCCACGATCGAAGAGTCCGATGTGACCGGTGGCGTGGCCGGGTATTCGGTGCGTGCCAGCACCGCCGACCACAAGAAGACCGACGGCAAGACCGCCGACCCGCTCGGTTCGGCCGGTGGTTTCGTGGGCGATCTTGAAGGCGGACACATCCAGCACTCCAACGCGCACGAATTCGTGTACATCATCGGGCAGGTTTCCGCCGGCGGCTATGCGGGCGTCATCCAGCCCGGCGTCGCGGCTGATGTGCTCGGTGATGGTACCGTGCTCAAGACGTTGCTCAACGTCGACGGCACGCTGTCGTTGTTCCAGGATTTCGTGCCGACGATCCGCAACTCGTCCACCGACGCGGCGATCTGCGGCGGTGCGGTGCGTGCCCAGGCATCGTCCGATTCGACGACCCGCCGTGGCATGGCGGGCGGCTATGTGGGACGCGACCGTGGCGGCCAGATCTGGGGTAACAGCACCAAGACATGGTCCAGCATCAGTGGCAAGACCGACATCTCCCAGCAGGTCGCCTATGCGGCTCGCATCCGCAGCGTGTACGGACAGGAGATCGCCGGCGGTTACACGGGTCTCATGGAGGCAGCAGACACCGCTGAGGGAGGTTCCCTTTCGGTGCTCGGCGGACTGATCAAGACCGACAATATCGCCGGTGCGCTGTCGATCGTGTATCCGACCGAGGAACACACCAAGGTTACTGGTCCGTTGCGCAACG
Organism: Bifidobacterium sp. SO1; assembly: GCF_018555335.1. Taxonomy (NCBI): domain Bacteria; kingdom Bacillati; phylum Actinomycetota; class Actinomycetes; order Bifidobacteriales; family Bifidobacteriaceae; genus Bifidobacterium; species Bifidobacterium sp. SO1. Next base: position 5,240 of record NZ_JAFEJR010000028.1, read on the forward strand.
CCAGCTATGACCAATGGCGGACGTGGGTCGAGAACATCGGCAAGTATGGTGCATACGGCAAGGAATTTACCGACGTTGCCAAGGCCGGTGCTGCTGACGTTCACGATCAGGATTCGCTGAACAAGTTCCTTAAGGACTATGTGTTTGGCTTTAATGTGGTTGCGGGACGTGGTGTGTTCGCGAATGCTGCGGATGAGATCAAGACATGCCAGACTGAGGCGGATAACAACGCGAAGCCTGAAGAGAAGGCCGAGGCGAAGACCAAGTGCTACGAGCTCGGTGCGAACCTGCGTGACTCCGGCGTTGCCGGCGGTCATGTCGGTCTGATGCGCACCGGTACGATCACCGACGGCCAATCGGAGGATGTGCGCAATGTGACCGCCATGCGTGCGGCCGGTGGATACGCGGGCACGATGGAATCCGGCACTGCCGCCACGTTCGGCAGCGTCAATATCCTTGGCTTGAATCTCGATCTCGGCCAGCTGCTCAACGTAGCGAGCGTGTTCGTGCCTGTCGTCAAGTCGTCGAGCGTGATCGGCTACCGTCGTGGCATGCGGGTTTCCGCAACCGGCAGTGATATCACGCATGGCGCCGGCAACGCCGGCGGCTATGTCGGACTTGCGGTTGGCGCCCAGATTTGGGGTGATCGCGATGCCAACGGCGATGAACTGGTCAAGAACGCTGCCGCGAGCGCGGCTGTGGGCGCGAACGTGAAGAACCTGCGCAAGGTGTCCGGCCGCAACAACGTCGGCGGATTCGTCGGTGCGGCTACAAGCGGTTCGGTCGCGGATGTGGATACGAACGCGGCGAGCGGCTTCCTGAACAAGGTGCTTGACACGGTCATCGGCACGCCTGCCAGCCTGTTGCAAGTGCTGCAGGCCACGATCGTCACGATTCGCGGTGCGCATGTTTTCCCGGACAGCGACAGCTGGGGTTATACGGTTGAAGGCGCGTACCAAGACGCTGATGGCAACACGCAGTATGCGCTGAACGCGGGCGGTTTTGCCGGCTCGTTGCAAGCTGCGATCCTTGGCGATAAGGATTCCGCCAAGGGCACCGGCACCGAAATCGAGACCTCGAAAGATCCGGCGTCGCTCACGGTGACCGGTCTGCGCGCCGTGGAAGGCGGCCAGTACGCCGGCGGCTTCTTCGGCCTGGCTGACATCTCGTCCGTCGCATCCGTGGGAGGCGGCAACGCCGCAACCGGCACAGACGTGGAGAACGGCACCAACACGAACCTACTGCTCTCGTTGCTGAAACTCGGCAACGTGGGCGTACTCGAAGCGTTCCGCACGTTCCTGTACGACGGTCAGGTGATCGGCGTGACCGACGGCATTCAGATCAAGGCCCATGTCTCCGCCACCAGTGGAATGCTCGACTCCAAGCGATTCACCGGTGCCGCCGGCGGATTCGGCGGCGGCCTCATCAACGGTTCCGTCAAGAAGAGCGGCGTCACCAATCTCAACAGCGTAACCGGCGTGAACTATGTAGGTGGCTTCATTGGTCATCTTGGCAAGTCCGGCACGATCGCCGCTGACAACGCACAGCTCGGCACCAGCTGGCTCAACCTGCTCGGTGCGACGGCCGGTGTACTTGACATCTGGGGCTCTCATGTGAGCGATTCCTCGGTTTCCGGCATCCAGTCCGGCTACACGGTTACGGCCACGCATGACGGTGCTGAATATCAGAAAGGCACAGACGCGGCGACCGGCCGTGAGGTGGCTGGCGGTTTCACCGGCTACGCCGACCTCGCACGAGTGAAGAACTCCACGGTGACCGGATTGAAGAAGGTCGTCAGCGGCGAACTTGCCGGCGGTTTCGTCGGCGAGACGAAACGCGCCTATCTGGTGAATGCGCAGGTTAATTCGGTGCTGCTTGAGGTCGTACTCGGTATCGTCAACGCATTGGTCAAACTGCTGTATCTGGATAAGGCCGAGGACCTCGGCGTCATCAACATCGGACAGTGGCTCAAGTTCCTGCTGCCGACCACAAACGTCGACAAGGTCTTTGACCTCAAGGTACTGGCCGACGGTGAACTGCTGTACGTGAACCTGTTCGGCTTGAAGATCGGTGTGGCGCTGTCCAAAGCCGATGACGAGAACAAGCAGCAGACCGACGTGGCGATCATCACCATCGGCGATTCCGTCATCAAGTTGCCCTGCAACAAGGACGGTATCATCAAGGACAACGAGACCGAGTCGAACCTCACCGTCCAGCTCATCAAGGGCAACCGCACGAAGGTGGTTTCCTCCTCAGTGCAGGGCATCGCCGACGGCTACGACGTGTTCGGCGGGGGAGCGACACAGGGCGCCGACGGTTCGGGCGAGACCGGCTATGCGGGTGGTTTCGTCGCGCTGAATGATGAAGGTCTGTTCGAGAACGACGATATGACCTACGCGGACACGATTCGCGGCACCGCGGAGCTGGTCGGACCGTTCAGCGGCGCGACCAAGCTGAAGTCCAGCTACGAGTTCAACGATGTGTATGATCTTGAAGGCAACACCAACACGTACCACATCTACCGTGACGTGCCGTCCACGTGGTCGTATGCGCTCACCAAGGACAGGAAGCAGTTCACGTACGGCTCACACATGGACAATGTGACCAAGAACGGTCAGACGATCGATGTGACCGGTGCGCTCAGGCTGCCGCTCAACCGCTATGACGTCGCGCATCTTGCCAACGAGCAGGACCAATGGGGCAAGCCCGTCGTGGTGCCGTACATCAAGACGTTCTCCGACTACGAGGACGCCGTGATGGCCAACAACGAGGGCGGCGTGAACGACGAGAGCGAGAACGGCACGTACAAGGCCAAGCCACTCGGCGTATACGTGTCCCCCGCTCAGGCCGACCTCATGCTCGGCAAGGCGACTGCTGACAATAACGGCGGCATCACCCCCGAGCCGGACGACGGCCAGGACGCCTGTGGCTTGGAAGGCTGCGGCGACGTGAGCCTGACGCTACGCAAGGTGTGGCGCGACAACGCCAAGAACCGCCCGCAGGGCATCACGGTCGTGCTCACCGCCACGTACACGAACAAGAACGGCGAGAAGATCACGCCGGTCTCGATCCGGTGCAGCGACGCTGACTGCAACGAAAGCGCGCAGCCGAACCCGCGTACCGTGACGATGACCGCCGCAGCCAACGCCTCCGCGTGGAGCAACACGTGGCGCATGACGATCGACGGTCTGCCGGTCGGATTCCTCGACAAGGACGATCCGAACGACGGGGACACGAACGGCACGTTCCGCTACTACACGTACACCGTGCAGGAAGCCACGCTGATCTACTCCGACGGCACGAATTCTACCGAGAAGACCCCGGACGAGGCCGGCTATTCGGTGGCGACAAGCTACGCGACCGAATACGACCCGTCCGACAAGGGAACCGACGAGAACGGCACCGGCAAGGAGTACGTGGCGACGATCACGAACTACATTCCGGGACTGCCGAACACCGGCGGCTCGGGCACGCAGTGGATCGCGATGCTCGCCCTGATCATCCTCGGACTCGGCACCGCATGGTACCTGCATGACACCGGCAAGACCGGCGCTCGCCGAAAGCGAGGCCGCCATGTCGCCTAACAAGATTTCCGCCGCTTTGGTGGCGGGCAAACCAATGTCCAATCCGTCCTTTCCGGCAGACAACCGGAAATCATGGGAAACCAAGGAGAAAGGAACAGTGATGAAGTCACTGATCAAGAAACTCGCCGCGGTGATCATCGCCGCTGCGACCATGCTCGGCATCGCCGGGCTCGGCGCCGTCACCGCCACCGCGGCCGGCAGTGCTACGCTGACGGTCACCTCTGCCCAGAGTGCATTTGTCGGCAAGACCGTGAAGTACGTGAAGATGTTCACGGCCACGGATAATGATAACAATGGCACTTATGATTATGCATTGGACAATGCTTGGAAGGACTTCTTCAAGGCATCCAAGGCTAACGGTGGTCCTGGCATCGAAGGTGTGACGGACGCTAATGTGTCCGCGAAGGCGGAGGTTTACATCAAGGGCCTGTCCGAAGAGGATCTTGCCACGTTTGCCGATCTTGCTTCTGCTTGGGCGCAGAAGACGGATTCTGGCATTAAGCTGGTCGAAAGCTCTGCGGCCGCCGCTGTTACTGATAGCACCGCGAAGGCGGCAGTCACTATTGGTGAGCTTGATCTTGGCTACTATCTTGTTGTTCCGCCGACCGGTGAGGGTGCTCCGCTGGGTATCGATGGCAAGTCCCACGCGATTCTCGCGAACGTGACTGATCCGAACGTGTCGATCAACCTGAAGAAGGAATTCCCGACCGTCGACAAGACCGTTGATGACAAGGATCACAACAAGGCCGACGACAAGAACATCGGCGATACCGTCAACTTCACGCTGACCTCCACCGTGCCGGATATGACCGAGTACACCACGTACAAGTTCCTGTTCCACGATACCCTGTCCAAAGGCCTCGCTTACACCGTCAATTCTGTGACGGTCAAGGTCGATGGCACCGAACTGAAGAACATTGCCGACAAGACGTACTACACGGTGACCGACCCATCGAAGGACAATGGCAACACGCTGACTGTCGAGATGAACGACTTCAAGGCTAACTTCGGCGATAAGGACACTTATGCTGGCAAGTCCATCACCGTTGAGTATTCTGCGACACTGAACGCGGATGCGGAGATCGGCAACGCCGGTAACCAGAACTCCGCGACTGTCGAGTACAGCAACGATCCGAAGTCCGATGGCACTGGCACCTCCGTGCCGAGCATCGTCAAAGTCCACACCTTTGGTTTCACCGTAGACAAGTACACCGGTGACACGTACAACGAGTCCTCTCTGCGTCTTGCCGGCGCCAAGTTCAAGCTCTACAAGAGTGCTGCTGCTGACGCGACTCCGATCGACTTTGTCGTGAATGCCGGTACTGGCTCCACCGCCACGACCGCGCGACTTGCCACGTCTGATGACAAGAAGGAAGATTCCGATACAAAGAATCAGGTTAAGTCTGAGATCGAGACTCCTGCTTACGGTCGTATCACCTACTCCGGCCTCGAAGCGGGAACGTACTACCTTGAGGAATCCGCCGAGCCTGCCGGTGGTTACACCAAGCAGGATCACAAGATCAAGGTCGTGATCACCGCCAACTACGATAAGGACACGAAGCGTCTGACCGACTGGAAGATCGATTACTACACGCCAAAGTCCGATGGTACGTATGCGGCTACCGCTACCGGTACCGATACCAAGGACAAGCCGGTTGTGCCGTTCTTGAACAAGAAGGGCCTCACCCTCCCGTCCACCGGTGGTATGGGTACGATCCTGTTCTCCGTGTTCGGTGTGCTGATCGTGGCGCTGGGTACGGCTTGGTACGTCAAGTCGAACCGCAAGTCGACCAAGTGAGGTAGGGGTCGCCTTGGATCCCCGTGCTAGGGGAGCTGGCAGCTGTGGGCTGACTGAGGGGTAGCTTGAAGTTTCGGAACGTTCCGCTACTTTTACGCTCCCCCAGTCAGCCTACGGCTGACAGCCCCCTCAGCCGAGGGGGCCGAGGCTCCGCCAGCTTCCGCGGAATTATTTCCGCAAAGAGCTGGCATTGCACAAGAGGAGATTCATGGGTAAGAAGTTGCGCGGCTTGATGCCGTTGGTGGTCATCGTGGTGGGACTGCTCGTGCTGTTCTATCCGACGATCAGCAACTTCCTCGTCATGAAGAACGCGTCCCGCGTCGTCGGCAACTACGATTCCAAGATCGACTCGCTGACCGACGAACAGTATCAGCAGATACTCGCCGCCGCCCACAAATACAACGCACAGCTCGCGGCCGAAAGCTCCGGGCTGACCGACGCCCTCGCCGGCGCGGTCGACACCGAAGCGACGGACGCCGAATACATGAAACTCCTCAACGTGAACGGCGACGGGATGATGGGCTATCTCACCATTCCGCGACTCAAGGAAACCATGCCGATCTATCACGGCACTTCCGAGGAAGTGCTGCAGGTCGGCGTCGGCCACCTCGAACAGACCTCGCTACCGGTCGGCGGCGCATCCACGCACGCGGCGCTCTCCGGTCACCGGGGGTTGCCCACGGCGAAACTGTTCACCGACCTGAATCTGATGAAGAAGGGCGACCGGTTCTACATCAAGATTCTCAAAGACACCTACGCCTATCAGGTCGACAAGATCACCACGGTCCTGCCGACCGACACCAAGGAACTCGCCATCGAAAACGGCAAGGACCTGGTCACGCTGATCACGTGCACGCCGTACGCGGTCAACACGCACCGACTGCTCGTACGCGCGCATCGCATCCCGTACACGCCCGAGCAGGAGAGCGAGGCGAAGCCGACGTTCCACGTCGACATTCCGCTGCAGTACCTGCTGCCGTCCATCGGACTGATCGTGCTGCTCATTGGATGGCGCGTATACCGGTGGAGGAGCGAGCGACACGTGCGTGCGCAGCATAGCGCGCAGTGATTTTCTTGGCTCCCTCGGCTGAGGGCATGCGCAGCATGACTGAGGGAGCGTAGAAGCCAAGGAACGTTCCGTAGCTTTTACACTCCCCCAGTCAGCTTCGCTGACAGCCCCCTCAACTGAGGGGGCCGAGGCTCCGCCAGCTTTTACGCCGAACACAATAAATACTTGATTGAAAGGAGAGCCACACATGGCTGAGATGGATGGGCGACGAGGCATCGCCGTGCACCTGTGCGGCGTGCTCCTTGCCATCGCCACGGCACTGTCCGTGCTTACGTTCGCAATGATCACGACACCTGTGCGCACCGCGCAGGCAGCCACGGTCTACGGCAGCATCACCATCGACGCGCAATGGGATCGCGACACTGCCAATCAGACCGCGCTCGCCGGCGACACGTATGCCATCGTACGCATCGCCTCCGTCGATCTCGACGCCGAAACCGGCACGATCCGCGCATTCCGCACGCTGAAGTCATTCTCGAAGTTCGATCAGTCGTGGGCCGACCTCACGTCGTCCGAACTCAACACGGCAGCCAAGCAACTCGACGCATACGCTGCCAAACACAAGCTGTACTCTGTCAGCGATACCTCCAACGCCGCCGGTCGTGCCTATTTCACCGATCTCGAACCCGGCATCTATCTGATCTCGCGCACCGCCGCGGCATCCGCCAACAAACGCTACAGCTGCGATCCGTTCCTCATCGCCGTGCCCGAAACCACCGGCGGCACGCCAACGTTGGCAGTCACCGCCGAACCCAAGTTCTCCGACAACGGCACCGTTACCCCGCCGAACCCGACGCCCAATCCTAACCCGACTCCGCAGCCCAATCCGAACAAGCCCGGCGAGCCTACCCAGCCGACCACGCCGAGCAACCAGTCCACCCCGAAGACCCCCGCCAACACCGGCGCCGCCGTCAGCATCATCGCCCTCGCCGCCATCGCCCTGACCGTGGCCGCCCTCATCATCCGCGACCTGCGCCGCGGGCGACGAGTCTCAGATCAATGAGGAACCGGTGCTCTCGCTTCCAAGAGCACCGACCCATTTACCGACGATGCAGGTAATCCATCGCCATGACATAGATCATGAAGATCATGCACATGGCATCAGCGGTGATCGTATCGATCTTTGCCGCGATGATTACCAGAATCACCGTCATGAATAGTCACAAGTCTCCTTGTGGCGGTTCCTCATTTGACTTGCACATTGCTGTGCTCCTTAGTGAGGCCACGCCAACAGCCGCTGGCGCGGCAGTGGCTCATCCTGATATCCAGGACGGGACGCTCAAGTCCGTGCGACTGGACAGAAGCGACATTGGTCATCGTATCGGAGCGGGTAGCCACGGTGTTACAATCGACAGTGTCGATGAAGCGTGCGAACCATCCACCATCAGCGGCGGCGAAACAAAGCTTTTTTTGGATGGGCTGCATCGATACCGATAAGTGGCTTGACTCCACTTTTTAGTGAGGCATAAGGGCTGATATCTGCTACGGATGTCAGCCCTTGCTCATGGTCGTGCATACAATGGAACCTATGAGCGAAAAGCATGCCGCAAAGAAGAGTATCGAGAAACTGGCGATCGTCGTCGTCACCTACAAGCGCCAGCAGCTGCTGACCAAACTGTTCGATTCGATCGAACGGCTGACCGTCGCGCCGTGGCGCATCGTCATCGTCGACAACGAGCACTCCGACGAGACGCGCGGCATGGTCGATGACTTCTCCTCGCGCATCACCAAGCAGTGGGGCGCCACCGTGGCCGACGCAGGCGGCAACGAGACGCGCGTCGTGTACGCGCCGCAGACCGCCAACCTCGGTGGCGCGGGCGGCTTCTCCGCCGGCGTGAAGAAGGCGTACGAGCTCGGCGCCGAATGGTTCTGGGTGATGGACGACGACGTGGCCGTCGAACCCGACGGCATCGAAAAACTCGCCAAGTGGACGCCGCGCCACGACGTGATCCAAGGCAGCCGCTACGACTTCGACGGCGGCCCGTTCTACTGGCAATACGACTTCATCGTGCCGCTCGGCATCCCGAACCCGATCGCGCCCGCCGCGTTCGGCCGCGCCGGCTACCGCGTCATGGACACGCTGTGCTTCGAGGGCGGCCTGTTCCGCCGTCGCGTGGTCGAGAAGATCGGTTTGCCGGACCCGCGCTTCTTCATCTACTGGGACGACACGATCTACGGCTACCTCGCCAGCAAGGTCACCAACCCGATCATCGTGCCCGACGTCGTGCTGCGCCGCACGCGCGAGATCGGCAACTGGGACATCGCCGGCCTGCGCCAGCTCAACTCGACCTCGGACATGAACCGGTACCACATCATGCGCAACCGCGGCTACATGGCCCGCTATTTCATGGCGCACGGCGACTTCCGGCCGTTCCTGTTCGCGCTCGGCACCGTGGCGACCGCCGCGAAGGAGGTCATCCGCCTCGTGATGGTCGACCGCGAGCATGTGAAGACCGGTCTCGTGCAGATCGCCAAGGGCTGGTGGGACTCCCGCAAGCTCATGCACGACCCGAACTGGCAGCCGATGCCGTCGCTCAAGTAGTCCGGGTAGTCCGGTCGGAGTCTGTCGGGAGTCGACGCATGGCGCGCTCCTGTGCGTTGCGGCTGTTCTTGGCGTCGGACGACGTCGCGTCTCTTTTTCGCGTGGCGGTTTTCGCTCGCTAAGACACGTCTTAGCGAGCGAAAACCGCCACGACCGTCCATGTGTGGCAGAAAACGCTCACTGATCTCTCGATCAGTGAGCGTTTTCTGCCACGAGGCACGCGCACGGAACGGCGCGACGCGACGTACGTGAATCACTTGTGTATGAACAGGCCGCCGTCGCCCCACGCCCATTCGCCGGAGCCGGCGCCGATCTGGAAATGCAGTTTCGCGATGCCCAAGTCGTTCAGCGTCTCACGGTAATCCTCATTCGGGTCCAGATGCGCCGCCGCCGTATCGTCCGCCGCGTTGTACGAGAACGTGACCGGCTGACGGTTCATCGCACTCGGCGCCTTCATCGCCGCCTCGACACCCGCCTTGAACCAGTCCGGCGCGGCCGCACGTTCGGCGTCGCTCATGCCGGCAGTGAACTGCTCGAACGACTTCGTCGGCCGGTGCGTACGCTGGAATTCGGTCAGCTCGTCATACGACTTCGCCTGATATGACAGGTGATGCTCCGGGTAGCCGACCACCACGCACAGGTACAGTTCCTCGCCCTTCCTGATCCGGCAGTGCTTGGCTGCCTCCTCGCGATCCCAGCTGCCGCCGACCCACAGCGTGCCCAGTCCGCGCAACGTGGCCGCCAACGTCACACGCTCGGCATAGAAGCCGGCGCGCTCGCGGGCCTCGGGATCGTCCTTCGGCTCGACCAACGCGATGTAGTTCGCCGCGTTCCTGAGATGTCCGGATTCGTTCGCGGCCGCGAACACCTTGGGCTGGTTCAGGATCAGCTGCATGTTGGTTTCGGCGAGCGTGTTCACCGCGTCGATCGTCATGGTAAGCTGGCGGGCCGTATCGTCGTCGATCGGATCCTTGTCGTACGCGCGCACCGCAGTGCGGATGTTGATCGCGTCAATCAATTGTGTATGTTCCATACCTTTTGATTATTCCACGGTCGTCCACGGTTTGAATCGATTCGGCCGTGGACTCAATGACGCGTGTCGGCCGGCGCGCGTTATACAATGCCCATACCGGTTCGATATCGTTGTTCCGTTTTCACGGAAAAGTCACGGAAAGAGAGGTCAATGATGATTGAAACAGCGCAGGCTTTCGGCGTGGACATCGGCGGTTCCGGCATCAAGGCGGCTCCGGTCGATCTCGAGAAGGGCGAATTCGCCGAGCCTCGTCTGAAGATCCTCACCCCGGCGGTCTCCACCCCGCAGGCGGTCGCCGCGATCGTGCGCCAGCAGCTCGACCATTTCGAGGTTCCGGCCTCCGCGCCGGTCGGCATCGCGTTCCCGGCCCCGATCAAGCCCGGTCAGAAGCTTGACTTCATGGCCAACCTCGACCAGTCGTGGATCGGCGTGGACGTGACCGAAGTGTTCTCCGAGGCGTGCGGCCGCCCGGTCGTCGTTGTTAACGACGCAGATGCCGCTGGTCTGGCCGAGCAGCAGTACGGCGCGGCCAAGGGCCAGAACGGCCTCGTGATCGCGACCACGCTGGGCACCGGCATCGGTACCGCACTCATCATGAACGGCGTGCTCGTGCCGAACACTGAACTCGGCCACATCATTCTCGACGAGAAGCACCTCGACGCCGAGAAGTACGCATCCTCCGGCGTGCGCGAGCAGAAGGAGCTCGGCTACAAGAAGTGGGCCAAGCGCTTGACCAAGTACTACGGACTCATGGAGAAGTACTTCAACCCGGACCTGTTCGTGGTCGGCGGCGGCGTGAGCCGTCAGAGCGACAAGTTCCTGCCGTACATCGACATCAAGACGCCGATCGTGCCCGCCAAGCTGCGTAACGAGGCCGGCATCGTCGGTGCCGCCTATTACGCCAGCACCAAGCAGTGACGACGGTTCGCGCGTAAATCCTTACCGGCTCCTCCCTTGTGGGGAGCCTTTTTGCTGCCATATGGGCGATGCTGCTCTCCCTCGTGGCGGAAAACGCTCGCTGAGATCGCCGTGAGCGAGCGTTTTCTGCCACGACGTGGTCGGAGTGGCGGTTTTCGCTCGTTGAGTGGGCTGTCAGTGAGCGTTTTCCGCCACGAGTGACTGACGGGTTTTCGTGATGCGTGGCTAGACTGACAGCCATGCGATTTTCCTCACGAGTCGATATCAGTGCGCCCAATCCGATCGCCGCAGCCGAGGCCCGGTGCAAGCGGGACGGCGTGACGCTCGGCAAGCTCAACGATTCCAACCCGACCCGGCACGGACTGGCCCCGGCATTGGTGCCGGAGGTCTACACCGCCGATCCGCGCGGGCAGCGTGCGGCACGTGAGGCATTGGCCTCGTTCCTGACGCGGACCTATGGCACGGGCACGGCGAACGATGCCGGCGGCGCGTCTGTCGCTGAAGCAGACGGCGCGACCACCTCGGTCATCGACCCGGATCGCCTGTACATCTTGAGTTCCACGTCGGAAGCCTACTCGTGGCTGATCAAACTGCTGTGCGACGCGGGCGACGCGGTGCTCGCGCCGAAGCCCGGCTATCCACTCATCGAGTCGATCGCACGGCTCGAATGCGTGGACACGGTCGAATACCAGTTGCAGTTCGACGGCTCCTGGTACATCGACGTCGCCGAACTGGAATCATTGCTGAACGGCGAGCACGGCGAACGTATTCGTGCGCTGGTGCTCATCAATCCGAACAATCCGACCGGATCGTACGTCAAACCGTCCGAACGCGAACGCATCGTGTCGTTGTGCCGTGAACGGGGCGTCGCGATCATCGCCGACGAGGTGTTCTACGATTATTCGCTCGAACCGTTCGACGGCAATGCGCGGCTGGCGGGGGAGCCGGGCGTGCTTACGTTCGCATTGGACGGATTCTCGAAGATGCTCGCCGCGCCGCATGCGAAGGTCGGCTGGATCCAGGTGTCCGGGCCGGATGCGGACGTGGCCGAAGCACAGCGACGGTTGGACGTGATCGCCGACGACTATCTGCCGATGAGCGATATCATCGCGCGGCAGATTCCGGCATTGCTGGATGCGGCCGGCTCGCAGACGGACCGTGTGCGCGAGCGTGTGCGCGGCAATCTCGCGTTGCTGCATCGGTTGCTCGATGCGGATGAGCAAGGATTCGTGAGCGTGCTGCGGGCCGAAGGCGGCTGGAACGTGCTGCTACGCGTGCCGAGCGTGATCGACGAGAACGAACTGGTGCTCGCGATGATCGAACGGCACAGCGTCTCCGGTCAGCCGGGATACTTCTTCGACATGACGTCGAACGGCTACCTGGCGATCTCGCTGCTGCCGGAGCCGGAGGAGTTCGAACGCAACGTGCGCGTCGTGCTCGACACGGTCAATGGATTGCTGTGATAGACATCGCGATGCCGCGCCGCAGACGCTCCCTCAGTCAGCTTCGCTGACAGCTCCCTCAGCCGAGGGAGCCGAGGCTCCGCCAGCTTCATATGCTGACGATGCTGAGCCTACTGGCGTGACGCTTTGGCGGCTTCGTACTTTTTGCGGATGAGATCGGTGTAGAACGCGGCGGCGTCGGCGGGGGAGCCGTCGAAGACAAGCTGGTGGTCGTCCAGCACAAGCGTGCGGTCGATCGCGTACTCGGGGCGCTGGATCAGATCGATGTCGTGCGTGGCGAACACGACCTGCCTGTCGTAACTGAACAACGCGCGCGCCACATGCGCCGAACCGATTTCGTCCAGTCCTTTGGTCGGTTCGTCGGCCACGATCGCGGCGGGGGAGAAGCTCAGCGCGGACGCGATCGCCAGCAGATGCCGCTTCTCGCTGTCCAACGCGCTGGCCGGCTCGCGCGCCACCGACGTCAGATCGAAATGAGCGAACAGGTCGCCGATGATCTGCTGCCGCTCCGATTCGGGCACCTTGTGCTTCTTCAACGGCAGGTCGATCGCCTCGCGGATGTCCTTCGCCCGATAGTAACTGTCGGGAATCTCCTCGCGACGCACGCGGCCGACCAGATCCTCGATGCGCTTCAGATCGCGCTTGATCGCGGGATTGAGCACATCGCCGTCATGGGCGGCCTTATTGCTGGCGGCCGCATCGGTCTCGTTGTCGTCGGTCGCGTCGTCGCCGGTCTCGTCGCCGCGATGCGCCATCACTGCCACCGTACCCACGCTCGCGGTCAGCGCGCCGTCGAGCAGTTTGAGCAGCGTCGTCTTGCCGGATCCGTTCAGTCCGATCACCGCCACGCGCCGCGTATCCGGTCCGATCGTGAGCGTCGTCGGCAGCAACCCGACGTTGCCGTCCTCGTACCGGTGCCCGGCCCCGTCCATCACGAACGTCACCGACGACGGGCGATCGGCCGCCGTGCGTCCCCCAAACAACGAATCAAACAGTCCCATGACTCCCCAGTGTAGTCGGCAGGGGATCGTTGCGATGCACGATGCAACGGCCTGACATCCTCGCGCCGCGGAGCGTGACCGGGAGCGGATTGTGAGTCATGACCGTGTTTGTAAACCGTTGGAACATAAGGGTTTTGCAGAATCGACGGTTTACCCAGCCCGCGCCCGGTCACGCTCCGCGGCGCGGAACGGAGTGTGACCTGGGGGGTGAGGGGAGCGAGGGGCCGCGAGGAGATCGCGAAGGGGGGGGGGGGCGGTGGGGCGGGGCGCGGGCGGGGGTGACGCTGAGGGAGAGCCCTTGAAGGCGGCATGGAACCCGCGGTACGTGTTAGCGCGTTTGAGC
>NZ_JAFEJR010000029.1:0-16974 GCF_018555335.1 Bifidobacterium sp. SO1
TCGACGGTGTGGAGGTTGAAGAAGACTTCGCCGTTTTCGTACAGGCGAAGCCCGTTGAGGTGGAATGCCAGCAGTCTCATCATTTTCTCCATTGTGAACGTTTTTTTCGTTTATAACAGCATATCATCTGATGGGGTCTTTCCGTCCTGTTTTTGCGGTCGCAATGATTCGGACGCATGTCATGGATTAAGGTCGGAGGAACAATCCATGTCGAAACGGAAGGAGTAGCCGACGTATGGTTTCCTATGTGACTGCTGAGAACGGCGAGCAGGTGCCGGAAGGCGTGTACGGGAGCGAGTACGGCTACGGCGGATATGTGATCCGAGATCCGGATGATGAACGGTTGTGCCATGGGTTCGAGAATCTATTGGAATCCGGCGGAGTGATGGAGTCCGGTCGGATCGCCCATATGCTCCTGCCCGATGGAAGCAGGACGGACGATCGGATGAAGGCGTTGTATCGTCGTGCGCTCGAACGTCGTAATCGGCTTGACGGTTTGGATGATCGGGCGTTGGCGGTGGCCTGCGATATCGCGGACGGGCTTGCCGTCCCGTATCTGCATGATCCCGATCCGGGCATCCGGTACGCATCGGCGTTGGAGGATGCGTACGGGAAGCTGGCGCATTTCGTGAAGCATTTGACCGTGGATGATCTGCGCCGACAGAACGACGAGGAGTGAACCAATGTCGGATCAATGGCTGATTGACGTGATCCCGTCGAAGTGTCCCGCAGACCTGTCGGATATCCCCGACCCGTACCGTCATGTGTGGGAGCGATATGTGGGTCCGGTGGTCGCGTCGAATGGGGATCGTGAGCGTTGGGTTGAGGATGCGGCGCGTTTGGAGGCGGCGGTCCGGCTGTTGCCCGAACCCATGGTGCGCGTGCTCGGCCGAAAAACGATTATCGAGGATGCGGATCGCATGCCGCATTACGGTCCGATCGCAAGCATTCCGTTCGAGGATCAGATCGGCCTGGACGGCAATGCGGACCGGTACGCCATGTTCCCATCCCTGCGCGGTTTCCTGGGACGAGACGTGACGGTCACCGACTGTGATCCGAAGCGGATTTCGGATGCCGTATTCGCGATGCGCAAACGACATCCGGCCGATGGGCTGGTGGTGAAGTTCATAGCCGCGCCGAAGACGGTGCCATTGGCGTTCATCGACCCGGACTTGTATTACAGGAAGTATGATCCGGATAACGGCGAATGGTATCGCACCTGGTTCGAGCCGGTCGGCTGGCTTGACTGGACGGGCATCCGCTACGAGGGGGAGCCGGACAGTGTGTTCGTCCAGCAGCGTGTGCGCATGCGCTTCGAATATCGGGTGTTCGTGATCGGCGGCAGACCGGTCTGCGGGGCTGGCTGCATTGAGAACCATACGCCCCTCGACAATACGGGCGACGCGTATGATCCGTGGATGGAGGAGACGCGCAACAATCGGAAGCCCGAATCGCACCCGTTGATCGCCGGTCTGTACGAGCAATACGCTTACGAGGTCGCGCATGCGATCCGGGGTGACGTGGAAGGACCGTACACGCTCGACCTGTATCTGGGTGATGACGGTCAGCCGCATGTATTGGAACTGAACCCGATGCGGAACGCCGGACTGTACGCGCTGAACATGGATCGGCTATTGGAGGCGGTGAGTGCGAATCCGGGGGAGTTCACGCCGAAGCCTGCTCCGATGGGGGATGTCATGGAATCGGATGACGTCTGACCGCATAGGCGGGGCATGCCGGAGCCGATCGCCGGCATGTCATCAAAGGGAATTGGGATAGGCATGTCCGATTCCACTCGTGGGGCGGCATTCCCGACAGGGAATGGACGCCCCATAAGTTTCTTCCGCGGGAGGATTTCCTGTTCAGGCTCCGGCCTGGATGAATGCGGCCGGGGTCATGGGCAGAACGTATCTGGCCGCGCCGCCACGAATTCCGTTCAGGTTCGCGCGGACATCATGGATAAGCCCATGGTCATCGGTCACGAGAAGCACGGGAGTCATCGGATCTGTCCTGACCAGATCAAGACAGGTCTCGTACACGACGCCATCCTCGTGATCCGGAGCATCCCCGTATCCTTCCCCGATCCCATGCAGAAGGCGTCCTCCGGTCAGGTCGATCAGCCGTCGCTGGATGGTTTCGCGGAATGAATCCGTTTCTCCGAAGCTCCAGTAAAGGTCGTCATGCAGATGTCTTACGACCTCGGCGAGGATATGGTCGCTCCAGTAGACGTGATAGGAGACTCCGGTGATGCCGCCGGTGTAGCCGCGTAGCAATGCGAGTCTTCTCAGATTCTCATCCTGATCCTTGGCTTTCAGGGCAAGCAGCCGGCGGAAGCCGAATGGGACTCCGGTGAGGGATGCGCAGGTGATGTATATGTTGCAGTCGAATACGACCGCCACGTCGCGGATCATCGTTTCGGCTCAGAGTTCGGGGAGCAGTCCCTTGAAGGATTCGCGTCCCGTGACGTACATGGGCGCCGTGACCTTATGGGTGTCGGCGAGACTGAGATCCGACAGATGCCGGAGCATGTCCAGCAGCCGATCATCGCCCATATCGTCCGCAGTCGTCCGATCATCCGTCATAAGGGTCATGCCATCCGTTCCCATGATTCCGATTGTTCCATGTCGTCTGATCCATATGCGTCATTCGCCCGGATTGCGGAAGATCCTCTTTCCTGCCGGACGCATATCATTCCCGTATGAGGATGGGAGAATGATGGCCATGACGGACGACTGGAATCCCGCGGAGCATCCGTATGAGCCGGAGCTGATCCGTTTCGGCTGGAGGCACACCTACGGATGCTCCGCGTCGGTGACTCGTAACGGGGAACTTGATGCGTGCGGGAATGAGATCGTAGGGTTCCGTCGCTGGTATCCGGGCGAAGGCTACGAGGCCGAACCGCCGGAACAGGGCTGGTACGACGGCGTGTGCGGACGGCATGCGGAGCATGACATGATCCCGTTGAAGCTGGTTCTGGATGCGCTGAAGGATGCGCCCCTGCCGTGCGATATCAGTCATGCCGATCCCATGCGGGTCCGTATCGCCGTCGGCCGGCTGGATGCGGGCTGTCCGGGCATCGTGAAGGTCGGCGGAATGCCGAAGCGGTGCGGCCGGCCGGCGGTCGCATTGCGCGCTTGGAGTCAAGGCGAACTGTTTAATCCGCCGGATGGGTCGGCCCCGATCATCGCCGGCTGCTGCAGAACGCACGTCCGGCGTGAGGTGATCGGACTGGCGAGCGTACTGGAGGCATTGAAATGAGCGATCGTCCGCTGATCCTGATCGACTTCGACGGTGTGATCAACCAGTTCCCCGACGACAAGATCCGCCAGCGCCGGAATTCCGTGGACTGGATGAAGCCGGATGATCCCCGCCGCCGGGTCTATGATCCGGCGAACTGGCTGATCCCCGACCGGAAAGAGCATGTGCGCTTCGACCGGCGCGGCACGTTCCGCATCCTCTGGTCGGACGAGCTCGTGCGACGCCTGGACGCATTGGACGCGGACATCCTCTGGCTGAGCACGTGGCAGCCGCACACCGACCTGCTCAACCAGCATTTGGGCGTCGACTGGGAGACGATCCGCTGGTACGATCCGATCACCGATGCTTTCCGGTATACGGGCAAGCGTCGCGCCGTAATCTCCCATCTGAAGACGGAACGTCCGATCATCTGGATCGACGACGAGGAGACCACCCGCGAGGCGCAATCGGACGTCTTCGCCGCGCGACCGTCCGTACCAGTGTTGGGCGTGGGGCCGGATGCGCGGATCGGGATCAGCCGACCCCAGTTGGGGATGATCGAACGGTTCGTCTCGAATCCGCCCGTCTCGCCGGACGTGAGGTTCGACGTGGCGGGCGGATGGCATGAGGGGCATTGGGGCTTCTAGCCGGCCAGCATCGCCTTGAGCCACATGGACAGGCCGGCGCGGCGGCGTTCGATGAACTCGTGGAAATCCCTGATGTCGAGGCTCGTGATCCGCTGCCGGCCGTCGATGACCGCGTACGCGTCCAGTCCCTTCACGTCGGTGGGCGGATTCTCCTCACCGTATTTTTCCGTGTACTCGTAGAGGAACCGGTAGAACGGGTATTGTCGGCGAATGTCCGGGTCGGTCAGATGCCAGAGCATGATCGTGTTGATGGGATAGTCCTGCATGATGCTGTCGAACAGGCGCTCGATCCGCCCGGCATCCCATACGAACCGGCGTTGAATGCCGGGCAGCACGTAGCGTCCCGAATACGCGTTGTCGACCAGCTGGGCGATGGTCAGATCGGAATAATAGCCGTTGTGCTCGTGGGACAAGAAAGGCTCCTTTCCCCGTGGAATTCGTCCTTCCTTCCCATATGCGTCGGACATGGGCCGCCGTTTCCGGCCGCATAATAGGAGATGAACCGTCTTTCGGAAGGAACCGTATCGTGATGAAGCTTTTCCCCAATTGGACGGACGACCTGTTCCCGGTCCAGTCCGTCGACTGCGAATACAACGACTGCGAGAACCGCTGCCTGTCGAACGGGGACAACATCGGCTGGGTGTGCGACCCCGACACCGGGCAGACCTACTGTCCGAAGCACAACTCGGCCATCCGGGTCCCGTACGAATTGCGCGAACGCTGCGAGACGGACTATCTCACCGCGCAGGACCATGACGTGCTCATGGGCGCGGTCTACGGTCAGGCGGTGGGTGATGCGCTCGGCGTGCCCTACGAATTCAGCCCGCGCGGCACGTTCGACTGCACCGGCATGATCGGCCACGGCTCCCACAGCCAGCCCGCCGGCACATGGTCGGACGACACGGCCATGATGCTCGCCACCCTGGATTCGCTCGCCGACCACTACGGACAGGTGGATACGGATAATCTTCGCGCCAAATACGTGGCGTGGGCGCGAAACGGCGAGTACACGCCGGATGGCGTCGTGTTCGACATCGGCACCACCACCGGCATCGCCCTGGGACAGGATTATGGCTGCGACGGATACTGGGACAACGGCAACGGGGCTTTGATGCGCATCCTCCCATTGGCGTTCACCGGCGCAACGGATGACGACATCCGCAAGGCGAGCGCGGTCACGCATGCGCACGAGATCAGCATGGACGCGTGCGTCAGGTTCGTGCATGCGGCGCGAATGCTGATCGCCAAAGGCGAGCATTACGATCCGAAGATCGTATGCGAACTGGCGGGATTGGATGACATGCGCGGCATCCCCGTAGAGAAGATCAAGTCCGGCACATTCGTATTGGACACGCTGCAAGCCGCCGTCTGGTGTCTCGTCAACACCAGTTCGTACAAGGATTGCGTGTTGAAGGCCGTCAACTTGGGTGAGGATACGGATACGACCGCCGCAGTCGCCGGCGGATTGGCCGGCATCCTGTACGGGTTGGATGCGAACCCGTGGAAGGATCGGTTGCGCGGCAGTGAGAAACTGGAAATGTGGGTGACGAAGGCCGCGTACAACATGCCGCCGTTGAAACCGTGGGAGTGGATTCGCAACGCCGACCCGAAAGTACGGAAGCTACGTGCCGAACGCGACGATGGACTGCAAGAGCTTGTCCAGTTGATCCCCGAATTCCAGAAGGCGATGGATGAGCATCGCAAGCTTTACCATTGGAACGACATGACCAAGGATGAGCGCGGCATCTACGTCTACCGGGGCATCACGTATGATCCGATCGTCGACCGGTATTGGCATGCGATTTACAAGGCTTGGGCGGACAACGGCGACTATCACGAATGGCTGGAAGACCTCAACCTGGAGAACCCAACCGATCTCGCGGAATTCTACGGGAACGGCGATTACGATACGCTCGACCTTGATTCCACGCTCGCGCTGTTGTTGATCCCCACCCGTCAGGAACGATTCGGCGACGGGTCGCTCTGCGGATATCTGGATGACGGGATCATTCTCGCCCTGCTAAGGCATGTCAGGGAGATCATCAAAGGGGAGTAGGAGCCGGCGAAGAACGTCGCCGCCCGGCTAGTCGTCCAGTCGGGCGGCGATCCTTTCCGCCCACTCGTATCCGTACCGGTCCATGACGAGCATCACGCCGTCCGCGACGGCGAACAGCATGAACGTGAGACGCCACCCCTGCGCATCCGCGCCACACATAAGGATCATCAGCAGAATGAACGCGATAAGCATGGTCAGATGCTTCAGATTGCGGATCATGACCGGGTCTCCTTTCGACGGGATCATGCATGCGTCCGCGCCCCACCCCGTCGGCGGGAGTGGGGCGCGGCGATGCGGTTTTACGCGTTCACGGCGCGGTGGATGCTGGTGAGGATCTGACGCGCCTCATGCTCCGGCAGCCCCGAGTTCACCGCCCTTTGGATCAGCTCTCCGTCGATGCGCGCGCACTCCGTCGGATGGGCCTTGTGACGGCCATATCCCCACCTGTAGAGCGTGTCGTTCCGGGATCCTTCCGGGATCGGGGTCAGATCCGGACTGCCGCCCCCCGGATTACCCGAAGGTCGGGTGAGTCCGAGGAATCCGGGATTGGATGCGGCAGGAGAGGCATCGGCCTTCTTCGCGTTCGGATCCTCGATCGCGCCGCATTCGGTCATCCAGTTGACGAGACGCGCGCTCAGATCCGGGATGCGGTCGCCGGCGGGCGTGTCGATCGGACGGTAGGCGCGGCCGTCGGGGAGACGGCTGCCGCCCATGATCACATACCCGGAGCCGCCGAGCTTCAGATCGATCTGGCCGCCGCCGTTATGCGTGCGGCTCTTCACCTTCAGATCGAACCCGTCGGGGAGACGGTAGAGGAGATGCACGCCGCCGGAGGGGGTGCGCACCGCGTACGTGCGGGGGAGGAACACGCTCCCGTATTCGCCGACCTCCGTCTGGATCTGCTCCCAGCCGCTCTGCTCATCCTTCGCATGGCAGTCCAAGTCCAGCCACACGTACCGGGATGAGGTGGTCACGCCCCACACGCCGCCCGAACCCGTGGGACGGCTCATGTCCAATGCGGGATCGTTCGCGGCCTTCTGCCAGGAGTGGCCGGGCAGATTGTCGCCGATCGGGCTCTTGTCGGGACGGCACGGGAAGATGCGCGGCCCGGACTCACTGATCATGGAAGCCCACCTGTCCGCGGTCATGTCGGGCAGCGGGTCGGGGATCGGTTCGACGACCGGCCTGTCCTCGGGGATTTCGCCGATCGCGCGCACGCACGCATCCCAGATCCCGTGAAGCGGATGCCCTTCCGGCGCGGGACGGTACGCGGTGCGCGGACGGCCCGTCTCCGTGCCCTTCTTCGTGCTCGTGCGGATGAGGCCGATGTTCTTCCAGGAGACGCGCAGACCGGGTTCGGGGAACACGAGACCATCCTCCAAAGCGGTGCGGATCATCTGGATTTCCGTGTCGGAGAGGCTTTCCGGGTCCATGAACGCGGCGGCCCGGTACTGGCGGTCGCCGTAGAGGCCCCAGCAGGTCGCGGAGCAGAGCATGAACGGCCAGAATCCCCACCGGTTGCGGAACGGGAGATACCTGTCGGCGCGCACATTGGGGCTGATCATGGTCGCGAACGCGAAGCGACGCTGTTCGGCCTCGCTTTCGCCCAACGGCAGGTGGTAGTTGGTGGTGAGAATGTGCACGGCCTGCGGTATCCCGTCGGTCGCGTTCTCGCCCTGCCGGCGCGCGCTGAACGGGAGCAGTCCGGTGAGCAGGGTCTTCAATGCGGGGAGGATCCGGTCGAAGCGCCCGTGGGTCGGATCATAGTCATCGCTCAATGCGAGCTGGTGGCTGGTGAGGTCGAGCATCTTGTTCTCCGCGCTCATCGCGGTCGGCTGTCCCAGCAGGTCGAGGCTCAACGTGGTGGCCTGATCGCCGAGATGGGCCATGAGATCCTTCGCGAGCGACGATTTGCCGGTGCCTCCCGGCCCCTGATACACGTACGCGCATTCCGGATGGCTGCGGAGGAACGGCGCGGTGAGACTCCTTTTCAGATTCTGCAGGGAGTCGAGGCTGCCGCCGGTCCACTCCCAGAGGATGGATGACGCCTCCCGGCTGAGCCGCATCGCCTCGTTGCAGGTGACGGGCACGCTCACCGTGTAGGTGAGGGGTCGGTCCGCGTCGAGCGTGGCGCACGGCTTCCATTCGGATTTCACGAATCCGGCTTCGCGGCATTCGTAGTCGCCGGCGCCGATCCAGCTTTGGGTTTCATCCCCGCGTCGTTCGGTGCGCGTCCACGCTCCGAGTTTTGGGTCGTGTTCGAAGATGATCCGCCCGTCGGTGCAGTCGAATCGGCAGCCGCGCCGGATGGTCTGGCCGGCGAGGAGGAGCGCGTCGCGTATCCACGAGTCGATGCCGGGCAGATCCATGTCCTTCTTGCCGCCGCCGTACGTGATCTTCAGCGAGCCGACGGGCGCCCAGCGGACGGGCGCTTCGGTGACGACGTAGTCGGGGAGGACGCGACGGTAGAGGACGCCGCCGCCGGGCGCGTTCGGGTCGGGGAGGATGCGCAGGTCGGGGATGGGGGCGATGGTCTCGCTGATCATCCGGCACACCCAGATGGGGAGCATGCCGGTGGGATCCTCCCACGTCCACGCCTCCTGGCCTTCGCGCTGGACGACGCTCTGGAGCCTGTTCTCCATGTCCTCGCCGCCGGCCTCGACGGGGGTCATGCTGCGGCATACTTTGGCGAGCGCGATCCTTTGCGCGAGGAACACGTGCTGGCCGGCGAGGTCGGCGAGGAAGCCTCCGTCGACGTGGCCGGGGAAGAGCGGCGGGTTGAGTCCGGGGCGGCCGATGCAGAATGGATTGTCTGTCTGTGTCATACCCGCTCGTATGCGTCGGCGAACCACCCATCCGGTCGCGCCGGCGTGTCGCCTCGCTATGACACGGGACCCGGTATGCATTCACGCGTGCCGTATGAACGAGGCTTATGCATACCTTCCGGAGTCGAGGATCGTTGGAATCAAGCCGTTTTTGAACGTCCTTAAGAGGCGTAGGAACCGTAGGAACCTACTTTTGGCTTTCGCTCTCTCTTATGGGATTCCCTTTCTGCCCTTCAGGACACGCCCCGACGGCATTCCGGCCGTCCCGAGGCGCCGGCATTCCGCCGGAGCGGAGGACGAAGGCTCCGACGACCGATGGGAACGGAGGCCGATTCCCCGCTCCGGTATGCATTTACGCGTGTCGTAGGAACGGGGCTTATGCATACCCTCAAGAGCCGGAAATCGTTGGAATCAAGCCGTTTTCGAATACCCTTAAAGGGCGTAGGAACCGTAGGAACCTACTTTCCGCCTTTACTCTTATCTGTCTGATCTCCCTTTACCCTTTAAAGTACGTTCCTACGGTTCCTACGGCATTTTGACCGCCTGAGAACGTTGATATTCCGCCACTCTCGGAGCCGAAAGGTATGCATTAGACATGTTCCTACAAATGCATACCGGCGTGAGGGAGGCGGATCTTCCGCGATCATCGTCATCCGATGCGGGCCGCATCCACTCGAAGCCTTTCGACCGGATGCGGCCCGCATCGGATCGACCGACGAACCCGCCGAACGGAGCGGATGGGGGATCAGTGTCGATTCCGGGCTTCGGTATGCATTTACGCGTGCGGTATGCATGAGCCTAATGCATACCTTCGGCGGCCTTGGATCGTTGGAATGAAGCCGTTTTAAGACACCCCTAAAGAGCGTAGGAACCGTAGGAACCTACTTTTGGGTTTTCTCTCTTCTTGCGGATTCCCTCTTACCCTTTAAAGTACGTTCCTACGGTTCCTACGCGATTTCCGCCGTCCAGAAACGTTGGAATTCCGCCAGTCTCGGAGCCGAAAGGTATGCATTAGGCATGTTCCTACAAATGCATACCCCGGCATACCGGAATGCCGGAATGCCGGAGCCGACGACGGGTCGAATCGAAGGGAAGTCGTCGTCCGCCACCCCGTCCGTCTCGGGACGAAAACGGGGCGTCTGATGGCGAATGGCACGAGGGCGAGCAGTCCTGCGGGATTCGTCCGTTCGGGCGCGACGCGGCGTTCCACGGGGCGAATCCGATCAACCCGGCTCCGGCATGCCATGAGAGCCATTTCCGCGAACGCATTCCGACGGGAGGCGACCAATGGGGGATGGAGGCCGATCCGCCGCTCCGGTATGCATTTACGCGTGTCGTAGGAACGAGCCTTATGCATACCTTCGGGAGTCGAAAAACGTTGGAATCAAGCCGTTTTAAGACACCCCTGAAAGCCGTAGGAACCGTAGGAACCTACTTTTGGGTTTTCTCTCTTCTTTAGGATTCCCTCTTACCCTTTAAAGTACGTTCCTACGGTTCCTACGCGATTTTCGATGCCCGAAAACGTTGATATTCCGCCGTTCCTGAAGCCGAAAGGTATGCATTAGGCTCGTTCCTACAAATGCATACCGGGCTGGAAATACGAGCCGAGCCGATCCTTCGAAGCCCTCGTCGTCCTTATCGGCGCGAGGCGGGGATGCCGAGGGAACGACGGAACCCCATCCGGTCATCGACCCAAGCGAGGGGAGCCGCGGACGAACGGATGCATTCCCTCGCATCGGCTTCGGTATGCATTTACGCGTGTCGTAGGAACGGGGCTTATGCATACCAATGGGAGCCTAAGATCGTTGGAATCAAGCCGTTTTAAGACACCCTTAAAGGACGTAGGAACCGTAGGAACCTACTTTCCGCTTTTACTCTCTCTTACCTATCCTGCCCTTACCCTTTAAAGTACGTTCCTACGGTTCCTACGGCATTTTGGCCGTCTAGAAACGTTGGAATTTCGCCAGCCTCAGAGGCGAAAGGTATGCATTAGGCATGTTCCTACGAATGCATACCGGGACGGGATTACCATCAACCGGCCGGAGTCACCCCTCCGGCATCCCGCATCGGATTGGCGGGCGAATCCCTCCGGCGGAGACGACGGCCGGCGGGGATTGAAACTGATCCCATGCCACCGGTATGCATTTACGCGTGTCGTAGGAACGGGCCTAATGCATACCTTCGGGAGTCTGAAATCGTTGGAATGAAGCCATTCTTCGATACCCCTTAAAGGCGTAGGAACCGTAGGAACCTACTTTCCGCTTTTACTCTCATCTGCCCGATCTCCCTTTACCCTTTAAAGTACGTTCCTACGGTTCCTACGGCGTTTCCGGTGCCTGAGAACGTTGGAATTCCGCCGGTTTGCAAGGCGAAAGGTATGCATTAGGCATGTTCCTACGAATGCATACCGGGGTCGTCGGGGGTGAAATCAACGAACGATCACCAAGGAACGTCGTCCCCCATCCCGCCGATGTCGGTCCGGAAACGGGGCGTGGTACGGCGAAACGGATCGGATGCGAATCGTTCATCGGGTTTCGACCATGCGGGGTGCGACGCGGCGTTCTCCGGCCCCATACGCCGCCGTCCGGGAGCGCGCTTCCATCCCCGTGTCGCGGCATAGATTCCGCCGCGACACGCCGAAGCATCCGGAACGCCGGTTCCGGACGCATGCATGCCCATGTCGCCCGGACGCACCAAGCCCGGAACGCGACGAGACGGTTGATAACGGAACAGTGGACAAGACATTTACGCGGATCGTGGCGCAGTCTGGCAGCGCGCCCGGCTGGGGGCCGGGAGGCCGCGGGTTCGAATCCCGCCGATCCGACGAATCCCCGCACCCGTTCTCCCGGATACGGGGATCTCATGGGAAAGCACACACAAGCCCCCGCGGCCGACTATTTTAGGCCGTCGGACGCGGGGCATCCGCCTTCGTGGCCCAGTGGATAGGGCGTCCGCCTCCGGAGCGGAAGGCCGCGGGTTCGAATCCCGTCGAAGGCACTCGGATGATCCGCGATGCGGGGAACGCGATGGTACCGGAAAACTCACAGACAACCAATTACCGTAAACCGAGCTCCGGCAGACTCTCAACCATCGCACGCACCCGCATCACGGATCACCCCCGGCCGGATGGAAAGTTTTCGCCGGCCGAATCGCGGATGTAGCACAATGGCAGTACGCCCGCCCTCCAAGCGGGTAATGCGGGTTCGATTCCCGTCATCCGCTCCCACGCGCGGCCGCCACGCCGTCAACGCCGCCCCTCCCCGCTCCGTGCCATAGGCGGGGGAGCGGGAACGATGGGAAGTTCCAGCCGGGTATTTACTCGCCCCGGCGTCACGGACTCCCAGCTGCGTCGGCCGTCGCGCGTCCAGCCCCCGTAGCTCAACGGATAGAGCCGCGGTTTCCTAAACCGTGGGCAGCCGGTCCGACTCCGGCCGGGGGCACGCCGCCATAGCTCAGTTGGCAGAGCGGTCGCCTCGTAAGCGACAGGTCACCGGATCATACCCGGTTGGCGGCTCTCGGGGTCCGAAGGTCTCTCTCTCAATCTCTCAGCTTCCCCTCCGGACCCCTTCATGGCCTTCGCCGCATTCGGGCGGCACGGCGGGTTCGAATCCCGTCGAAGGCGCGAG
Source organism: Bifidobacterium sp. SO1 (assembly GCF_018555335.1). Lineage (NCBI taxonomy): Bacteria > Bacillati > Actinomycetota > Actinomycetes > Bifidobacteriales > Bifidobacteriaceae > Bifidobacterium > Bifidobacterium sp. SO1. The sequence goes on from NZ_JAFEJR010000029.1 coordinate 12,392, forward strand.
ACCCCATGCGGAACGTCCTTCTCCCGTACCGCATGGGGTCTTATGAGGGCAGGTTCTTCCTCTCCTGCTCTTTTATGTTGGACAGGGCCGGCCGGCCCATGATGGAATCACACTGCCGGCCGGCCCATTGCTTCCGTAGCCCAACCGGCAGAGGCACGGCATTCAAAACGCCGCAAGTGCGGGTCCGAATCCCGCCGGAAGCACGCATCCGCCCGTCTTATCTGTCTGGGGCGGGCGGATCATTCGCGGACATGGTGTAACGGCAGCACGCGACCTTCCCAAGGTCGAGGCGCGGGATCGTCCCCCGTTGTCCGCTCGAAGCCCCGCATGATTCATTCAGCGGAGCATCACGCCTTGGCATGGGACGCGCTTCACGAAACTATGCCGCATCATCACGATCCAACAACTCCAAGGATTTGTATGAAACAATGCAAATTCCCCGGCTGCACAAAGAAAACCCTCGCAAGAGGCTACTGCACCGGACATTATCAGCAATGGTATTACGGTAAAACTCCACACCCTCTACGGAGATATGCAACTTTCGACCTTGACGATCTGAAAGCAATGACGACGACCAATGATAACGGTTGTTTCATCGTCAACGGTAATAGTCGGTTGAATATGACCGTTTCCGTCGCTGATCGAAGAATCCCTCTGAAGCGGCTTGCCTATCGACTGGCATTCGGAGACGAGGGAAACTGCAGTTGGATGGATAATGTCTGCGGGAATCCGTATTGCTACAATCCAGATCATCTGATCCCTCATGTTGCATCTAAAAGCAGTAAGAGGAGCAGTCGCCCCAGAAAACGGTATCAAGGAAACATCAATGATCCGATCACCCGTGAGGGAGCGATTCGTTTCTGGACAAACATTCAGAGACGATCATATGGATGCTGGGAGTGGACGGGATCGCTTCGCTGTGGATACGGCGTATTTGGATACGGTGGACAGCTTTATAGTGCTCATCGTTTCGCGTACCGTCTTGCCAACGGGTTCATTCCAGATAACCTGATCATCGATCATATCTGTCGCAACCGCAAATGCGTGAATCCAAATCACCTGCGATTGGGCACCTACGCGCTCAATCGTCAGAATGTAGCGGAAAGCACGAAGTCACGAAGCGGACACCTCAATGTGAGTTGGAAAAAGAAAGACAATCGATGGGAAGTCAGCGTGATGCGAAACGGTAAAAACTTCTATGGAGGAGAATACAGGAGTCTGAGCGATGCGGTCGCTGCCGCAAGGAAACTGCGTAACAAGGTCTCCACTTTCAATGCCATAGATCGCTATCCGGGAAACATTAATATGGAAACGATTCTTTCCGAATAGTCGGGGATGATCATCAAGCCTGATTAGCTCAACAGTAGAGCAGGGGACTTTTAATCCTCGTGTCGTCGGGGCAGCACCGACATCAGGCACGAGTCGATTCGTCTGATCAACGATTCGACTATAGGGAGTGAGAACGTACGACTCCTTCCTTTTCCACCTGTCCTCGCCGTTGGAATCATGACGGTGGAGGCAGACATGTGATCATGCCGGATGATCGTGGAACTTCCGGTGGCATGTCCTTCGTTTCACATGGAGAAGACATCACGGCTTTGCTTCCCGGTGGGGTCGTGGCAGCTTGGTTCGAATCCAAGAGGACATACGAAGATGATGAGGCCAATATCAAGTCGAACGTTCCGCGTTTGCACCGCCCTCGCTTCATCATCTTTTTCGCCTTCGTAGCTCAATGGATCAGAGCGCAAGCCTACGGAACTTGGTGTTGTGGGTTCGAGTCCCACCGAAGGCACGCATTCGAAGCCAGTGCTAGAGCTTTTGCCTCCTTTCACACACGGCGCTGGTCTGGTTAATCCAAGTCGGCTGGAAACTCGAATGCGGCCGGCATCCCACGCTCGTAGCGGCATGAGTTTTCGGGTTGATTTTTCTCACCCGTTACGAGTGGTACCAATCCGGTTGCCGGTCCGGTAGGGGACAAAACCCGGCGTCGCCTTTGTAGCTCAGTTGGATAGAGCAGAAGATTTCTAATCTTCGCGTCGCTGGTCCGAATCCAGTCAAAGGCACTCGAAGATAGCCATAGGCTGACTGTTTTTGGAATGTTTTTCGGACATTGAACGAATACCGTAAACGAGCAATAGTCCCTTGACCAAACGAGCATAAACCAATGTTCCAAAAACCGTTGACCGTATGGTATCTTCCCCATTGGCATTCCCGGTTTCAGATTCATGGTCACCTCGAATTTTATCCACAATAAGATTCGGACAGACTCTAACCTATTGACCGTGAACAGGGAACGGGAATGCCAAAACGGTTTGTTGGTCGAGCGGTCGAAGACAATCGTCTTGAAAGCGATACTTCCTCATGGGAGCGCAGGTTCGAATCCTGCACAAACCGCAACATGGATGGTAGGCTGAGCGGCTAAAGCGCCCCACTGCTAATGGGGTTCGGGTAACACCGTGGCGGGTTCGACTCCCATGCCATCCGCTTTGCGACGTCAACGCCGCCACCGTCCCGCAGTGACCGACGGTGGAACGATGGGGGCCGGCATGCCACATGGACTCCGTTCTCTCTGTTGACGGAACAACGGCCTCCAGCGTCGCATCCACCCGTTCCCGGAGGGGCATCCGCATGACGCGGATACCCCTCCGGTAGATGCCTTCCGGCATCATGAATGCATCCAGCCCGGAAAGGGCCCGTTCATGACGCCCCTGATGATTACTGCGCATAGCCTTTGCGCATGACCGATGAAATCATCTCATTCCCGGAGGGAAACCCGATCCGGATGCCGTCCCCGCCGATTCTGTTCGACGGGGAGACGATGCGGGCCATCATGTCGAAGCCGATCATCCGTCCGACGCATGAGACGAAGCATGAACGGAACGAATGACATGAGGATGCTTGCGGCCATGATGGCCGACCGGACGCCGACCGTCGGCATACCATGCGGCGTGGGGCGAAGATCCGCGCCCGCACCGTATCCGGACCGGCCCATGGAGGGCGAATGGTTCATCCCATACACGGGACTGCCGAACGGACTGCCCCGTCTAATGGCGGGATTCCTCGCCGGACTCGGCATGGCCCCGCTCCTGACCGGATTCCCGTCATGGCGGGCCGGACTGTGGATGATCGCCTGCTGGCTGTCCGCACTTGTCGCGGGATCACTGCTGTCACACGCTTGCCGTCCCCCGTTGCATGATCTCATCGAAGACGGATGGGCGATTCGCATCATCCGACTGGATCGGGATCATCCCCTTTCGGACGCGTACACGATCCGATGGAACGAGGAGGGGAGCATTCTCACCGGACGCGTTCTCGCCAGGGATGGTCGGATATGGCTGTTCGACCGCAACGGGAGGCCGATCCATGCGCGACCGTAAACGCCATAAGGATCCGTTAGGACTGATCTCCGGCCTGTGCCTCCTGCTCTCTCTCCTGCTCGCCTTCCAGATCGGATGGCAGTATTACGGGAGCGGACTGGACACGCAGACCATGATCCGCACCGGCAACGAGACGGTGCGCACGCCGATCCCCGTACAATCGAAGGATCACGTGGCGAAGCTCCGGCATGACACGCCGCCCGTCGAACAGGCACCCGCGCACGGAGTGCTGTTCGGCTGGATCTTCCTCCCCGACGTGGATCGTGCATGGTCGCGTCCGATCATGCAGGGCACCGATCCGAATGTGCTGGACGGATTGGGCGCCGGGCATTACGAGCCTACGGTCATGCCCGGCGGACGCGGCAACAGCGCGTATGCCGGGCATGACACGGTATCCGACTTCGGTCTCACCTACCGGCTGAAGCCGGGGAATCGGATCATCATCCGCACCGCCTCCCACTGGTATGTGTACGAGGTGACCGATTCGCGGATCGTGACGAGCGCGGACACGTGGGTGATCGGAGACGAGGCTCCCGGCGTGGAGCGGGGGATCACTTTGACGACCTGCTGGCCGCTGTTCACCCCCACGGACACGGGGCAAAGATACGTGACCTGGGGACGGTTCGTCGGCTGGGCGGACACCTCGGACGGCGTGCCGGAGGCGCTCGCGGATTCGAGTCTCTCATTCCGGGAGAAGGTGTCCCGGCGAAGCGTGGAGCGGCTGTCGGAATTGCGGCTTCCCGTGACCGGCGTCGCGGGCATCGCCTGTCTGACGGGATGGCTGGTCGCGGATGGTCTCATGTGGCTGTGCTTCCACCGGCGGATGCGCGCCGTATGGTCGCGTCCGTCGTGGAATCCGATGGTCTGGCTGTGGCGGCTGCAGGCCGGCCCCACCGGCGGCGGATGGGGTCTGCGCATCGTCTCCCTGCTGATCCGTATGCTGCTGGCGGCCATGCTGCTGGCGGGGGTCATGTTCCTGATGTGGCGGTGGGCGTGCCCCCGGCTGGCGGACGTGATCCCATGGCTCGCCGCCCCGCATAGTACGGTCGCATGAACAATACACACATGCCGGTCTTCAGGGCGGGTTCCAGTGATCGTTGCAACGCCTGATGATCCGAGAGGAGAGATCAGGTGGGCAAGTGGGTGTTCGACGGTGTCAAGTACGCGACCCGGAGCCTGATGTGCGAGGCGCGCCGCGAGCGGTAT